>JAAYDD010000048.1 GCA_012729435.1 Desulfobulbus sp. | reverse complement strand
TTTTGTTCCGGGAACAAGTCCCATTTCACGGATACGCCGGCCCAGTTCACCGCCGACCTTGACAGCGGTGATGGTGCCGGTTTGGTTAATGGCCATTTTACGCAGATTGATGATTGCCATGATCTTTCCTTATTGAGATTCACTGATTTTTGCCCAGCTGTCGCGCAGAGTGACAATCCGGTTGAAGACCGGTTTGCCCGCTGATGCCCCGGACCCGCTGTCCAGGCAGAAATAGCCTTGTCTTTCAAACTGGAAGCGGTCTCCGGCTGTTGCCTGGCCTAGTCCGGGTTCCAGCATACATGAAGTAAGTATGGTTAATGAGTCCGGATTGAGAAACTCTTTGAAATCTTTTTCTTTGTCGGCATCCGGATAGGCAACTGTGAAGAGGCGGTCATAAAGACGTACCTCTGCCTCCAGAGCATGGGGGGCGGAAACCCAGTGGATTGTTCCCTTGACCTTGCGGCCGTCCGGGGCGTTACCGCCTTTTGTGGCAGGATCATATGTGCATCGTAGTTCAACGATCTGCCCTTTGTCATCCTTGATGACCTCGTGGCAGGTGATGAGGTAGGCATAGCGCAATCGGACCTCACGGCCGATACTGAGCCGGAAGAATTTTTTTGGCGCATCTTCCATGAAGTCAGCACGCTCGATATAGAGCTCTCGTGAAAATGGCAGGGGTCGTGTTCCCATCTCAGGATTTTGGGGATGATTCTGTGCAATCAGCTCTTCTGTGTGATTTTCCGGATAATTGGTTAGCACGACTTTTAGCGGATCAAGAACCCCGAACACCCGCTGCGCATTGCTGTTGAGATCGTCACGGACAGCATTTTCCAGTACCCCCATATCAATCCAGGATTCCCGTCGGCCGATGCCAACGGTGGCACAGAAGTTGCGGATGGAAGCCGGCGTATACCCCCGACGCCGCAGGCCGGAAATGGTCAGCATGCGCGGGTCGTCCCATCCGGACACATGGCCTTCGTTGACGAGTTGGAGCAGCTTGCGTTTACTGGTGACCGTGTAGTTGATGTTAAGACGTGCAAATTCGATTTGCCGCGGGTGGTTCGGAGTCTTCAGGGTGTCCAGAACCCAGTCGTATAAAGCTCTGTTGTTTTCAAATTCAAGGGTGCAAAGGCTGTGTGTGATGTTTTCCAGCATATCCGAAAGACAGTGGGTAAAGTCGTACATCGGATAGATGCACCACCTGTCACCGGTCCGGTGATGGGTTGACTTAAGGATACGGTAGAGGACGGGGTCACGCAGAACAATGTTCGGTGAGGCCATATCGATTTTGGCCCGAAGTACACAGGCGCCCTCATCGAATTCACCGGCGCGCATCCGCCGGAAAAGATCGAGGTTCTCTTCCACCGGCCGGTCACGGTACGGGCTCTCTCTACCGGGTTCGGTCAGGGTCCCGCGATATTCACGGATTTCATCTCCGCTTAAATGACAGACATATGCTTTGCCCATCGTAATGAGCTGAACAGCAAAATCGTGCAGCTGATCGAAATAGTCCGATGCATAGTAGAGGTGCGGCCCCCAGTCAAATCCAAGCCACCGGACATCCTGTTTGATTGATTCAACATATTCTGTCGACTCTTTGTCCGGGTTGGTGTCGTCGAAGCGGAGATGGCAGATTGCATTGTTTTCTGCGGCTATTCCGAAGTTCAGACAGATGGATTTGGCGTGGCCGATATGAAGAAAACCGTTGGGCTCCGGAGGGAACCGGGTGACAACGGTCTGATGTTTGCCGGTGGCGAGGTCATTGGCGATGATCTGACGAATGAAATCAAGCGGTCTGGTGCCGGGATCTTTTTCTGTGGTCATGGGCTGTTATCGTAATAGTTCATCAATGAGAAACGAAAAGATG
>JAAYDD010000047.1 GCA_012729435.1 Desulfobulbus sp. | reverse complement strand
ATGGAGAAGCTGATGCCGTTGTATCTGCCGGAAACTCCGGAGCAACAATGGCGGCTGCAATAAAAAAGCTCGGCCGCCTTCCAGGGATTTCTCGTCCTGGGATCGCAAGTTTTTTCCCGACGTTGAAACAACCGGTCATGCTCATGGACATCGGTGCCAACGTTGACTGCCGGGCGCAACATCTGTATCAGTTTGCCGTTATGGCCTCTTCCTGTTCCCGACTCCTGTTAAATCATGACAGACCTCGAATCGGCCTGTTGAGTATCGGGGAGGAAAGCTGCAAAGGCAATGTTCTGGTCAAAGAAACGCACGATCTTCTTAAACGCAGCCCCCTGAACTTTATAGGTAATGTCGAAGGACGCGATATTTATAAGGGAGATGTGGATGTTGTTGTGTGTGACGGCTTTGTTGGAAATACGGTCCTGAAGGTGAGCGAAGGGTTGGCCGAGGCAGCGATGCACCTGTTAAAACGAGAAATTATGAAGACCTGGCGTGCAAAAATCGGTTATCTTCTCATTCGTGAAGCGTTTGCCGGATTTAAAAAACAAGTGGATTATGCCGAATATGGTGGCGCGCCGTTGCTGGGCATTGATGGTACAGGTATTATCTGTCATGGTGCCTCGAATGCCATGGCCATCGGGAATGCCATTGAGGTTGCCGCCAGTATGGTGCGTAACCAGGTCAACCCGGCAATTATCCGTGCTCTCAGCACCTCCGTTATCTGACAGTTGAGTATTCATGGCAAGAGCGGTTATTCTTGGTACTGGTTCCTGTCTTCCCGCAAGGATTCTTTCCAACCATGAGTTGGAGCAGATGGTAGAGACTTCTGATGAATGGATTACCACGAGAACAGGAATCCGCAATCGGCATATAGCAGCGGCCGGTGAACAGACGTATCAGCTGGCAACGAAGGCAGCTCGCCGGGCACTGGCTGTGACGGGTATAGATCCTGAAGAGCTGGATCTGATTATTGTCGCCACTATTTCCCCTCATATGATCATGCCGTCGACCGCCTGTTTTGTGCAGGCTGAACTTGGTGCGGTAAATGCCTTTGCTTACGATATCAATGCCGCCTGCGCAGGTTTTACCTATGGTCTGGATCTGGCCAGTAACTATATCCGGAACCGTCCGGATATGAAGATCCTTCTGATCGGGGCGGAGACACTGTCTGCCCGGGTGAACTGGGAGGATCGTAATACCTGTGTTCTTTTTGGCGATGGCGCCGGGGCCGTGATTGTAAGCGGTTCAAATGACGGGCGCGGCGTTTATGGCAGCAATCTGAAGGCAGATGGTAAACTGTGGAATTTACTCTTTATGGACAGCCCTGCCAGCCTCAATCCGGATTTGCAGCGTCAGGAATGGAAGGGTGCCCATATTCAGATGAATGGAAGTGACATCTTTAGACATGCCGTTCGTCTTATGGAAGATGCGGTTAAAACTCTGCTCAGAAAAACCAAAACCGCCATCGAAGATGTCAGTCTGATGATTCCTCACCAGGCAAATATCCGTATCCTCAATAATCTCAAAGAGCGTTTAGGGATTGCAGAGGAAAAGGTTTTTATCAATTTAAGTCAATATGGTAACACCTCAGCCGCCAGTATTCCGATTGCCCTGGATGAGGCGCATCGTCAGGGCCGTCTAGTGAGAGGCGACATAATTTTACTGTGTACTTTTGGCGGCGGACTTACGTGGGGTTCCCTGCTCATGCGTTGGTAAGATATTAAGGAGGGTGCGTGTGGATTATTTTTTCACAGAACAACAGCAGATGATTATCGATACTGCGAGGGAGATCACAAACGAAAAGATTATCCCGGTACGAGCGGAACTCGATGAAAAAAATCAATTTCCCCGTGAAATTCTAGAAGATATCGCCAAGGCTGATCTGTTTAGTATCTTTGTACCCGAAGAGTATGGTGGTTTTGGCGGCGGCTGTTTTGAAATCGTTCTGGCAATGGAAGAGTTGGCTCGTGGCTGTGTGGGTGTTGCCACGAGTTTTGCTGCCAGTGCATTGGGCATTTTTCCGGTAATGATTGCCGGCAGTGAAGAGCAGAAGCAAAAATATTTACCCGATATAGCAAGCGGCAGTCGTTGGGCCGCCTTCGGCCTTACCGAGGCCAATGCCGGCAGTGATGCCTCAGGTATTCGTACAACCGCTGTGGAGGACGGCGACTCTTGGGTGCTTAACGGCACAAAACAGTGGATCACCAATGGTGGCGAGTCGCAGATCTACACTATAGTCGCCATTACCGATCCCACGAAGGGTGCCCGGGGAGCTTCCATTTTCGTTGTTGAGGATGGCGACCCCGGTTTTTCTTACGGGAAAAAAGAAGATAAAATGGGTATCCGTTCTTCCGCAACCCGGGAGTTAATCCTCAAAGACTGCCGTATTCCCAAAGACCGACTCGTTGGTCGAAAAGGAACAGGATTTATCACAGTCATGAAAACCCTGGACATGTCCCGTCCGGGTATTGCGTCTCTGGGGGTCGGATTGGCGCAGGCGGCATTGGATGAAGCCGTCATCTATGCCAAACAACGTGTTCAGTTCGGAAGACCCATCATATCCTTTCAGGCTGTACAGCATATGCTTGCCGATATGGCCATACAGCTCGAGGCCGCGAGAGCTTTGGTGTACGCGGCGGCCAAGCATATTGATACGCATCCTAAAGATATGTCCAAGGCATCTTCCATGTGTAAAGTGTTTGCCACCGATATGGCGATGAAGGTGACGACAGATGCGGTTCAGGTGCTCGGTGGATATGGCTATATGAAGGAATATCCGGTGGAGAAGATGATGCGTGATGCCAAAATTCTCCAGATCTATGAAGGGACCAATCAGATCCAGCGTAATGTCGTTGGTCAGGAACTCAATAAGGAATACTCCTGATAGATGTGTGATATGAAGATTCTTGTCTGTGTTAAGCAGGTTCCGGATGCGAAGGATGTCCGACTCGATCCGAAAACCAACACCTTGGCAAGGGAAGGTGTTGAGTCCATCATGAACCCGTACGATCGACATGCCCTGGAAGAGGCGGTTGTCATAAAGGAGCAGCAGGGTGGTACGGTGACAGTTATCACCATGGGGCCTCCTCAGGCTGAATCTGTTCTGCGTGAAGCGATTGCCTGCGGCGCAGATGAGGCGGTACTGGTTTCCGATCGGGCCTTTGCAGGGGCCGATACCTGGGCCACATCCTATACCCTGGCGAAAGCTGTCGAGTTTCTTGGGGGGTTTGATCTGATATTGTGCGGCAAACAGGCCATTGACGGTGATACTGCTCAGGTGGGGCCGGGCCTCGCAAGACGTCTGCAAATACCCTATGCTGCCTGTGTTCAAAAAAGACGTACAATAACCGGTGAAGCCATTGAAGTTGAACGTATGATGGATGATGGTTTCGATGTTGTAAGGCTCCCGTTGCCTGCACTGATAACGGTTGTCAAAGATATTAATGAACCGCGCGTGGCCTCGCTGAAAGGAAAGATGAGGGCCAAAAAGGCAGAGATCCAGCAGTTCTCCGCAGCACATATCGGGGCGGATCCGCAATGCATCGGATTGGCCGGTTCACCGACAAAAGTTGTCCGTGTCTTTTCTCCGGAACCGCGTGGCAACCGGGAGATTTTCTCCGGGAGTATTCCTGAGCAGGTTGAGCAGCTCGTCGCCCGGTTGAAACCTCATCTTTAATTAAGTACGTCATCCCAAATAAATAGAGTTCGTATCCATGCTCATTATTGACTGTGAGAAATGTACCGCCTGTGGCGTTTGTGAAACCAGTTGCGCGTTCGGAGCAATCAGTGTGCCGGGAGACTGTGCTGTTGTCAACGAGTTCTGTACCCTGTGCGGTGCGTGTGTTGACAACTGTCCTGAGGGTGCATTGCATATCCAGATGGTTGATAAACACCCGCAAGCCGATATCAGTGACTACAGCGGAATAATGGTGTTTGCAGAATACCGTCATGGCAAAATCGCTCCTGTCAGCTATGAACTGTTAGGTATTGGCAGAAAACTTGCCGACCAGCGTCGTGTTCAGCTGAGCGTTGTACTGCCCGGTGGCAAGGTGGCCCACTATGCCGACAGTCTTGTCGCAGCAGGTGCTGATACGGTGTATTTGGCGGAACATCCGTTCCTGGAACAGTTTCGGGAGGATGTGTATGCAGATATCTTGGAAACCGTCATCCGTCAGCATAAGCCGGAGGTGGTTCTTGCCGGAGCAACGGCCATAGGCCGGTCGGTCATTCCCTATGTGGCAACATCCATTGATGCCGGTCTGACAGCTGACTGTACGAGATTGGAGATTCGGGAGGAGGACGGAATGCTGCTCCAGACCCGTCCAGCCTTCGGCGGCAATATAATGGCCACCATTGAGTGTCCCCAAACCCGCCCGCAGATGGCCACGGTACGCCCCAATGTAATGGCACCGCCGCTGCCTGATCCATCACGAACCGGTGAAATCATCCATCTGTCTCTTTCCGAAGAACTGCTGCAGTCAAAGGTTGAAGTTGTTGAGACGGTGAGCAGTGCTGATGATCAGGTCAATATTCAAGAAGCTGAGATACTCGTCGCCGGGGGACGGGGGTTGGAATCGGCCAAGGGGTTCACTCTGTTAAAAGAACTGGCTGATGAGTTGGGCGGTGCTGTTGCAGCCTCTCGAGCCGCTGTCGATTCAGGATGGATACCCTATGCGCATCAGGTCGGGCAGACCGGTAAAACCGTCAGTCCGAAACTCTATATCGCCTGTGGCATTTCAGGTGCTGTTCAGCATGCAGTCGGTATGCAATCCGCCGAGATTGTAGTCGCGATCAACCGTGATAAAAATGCACCGGTCTTTGACATTGCGACCTATGGTGTCGTTGGAGACCTGTTCGAGGTGATTCCTGAACTGATCAGACGCTTGCAGGAGGTGAAGAAGTGATGTTGGAAAATAAGGTGGCCCTGGTAACTGGCGGCAGCCGTGGCATTGGCAGGGCGATCTGCATTCGCCTGGCTTCTTTAGGAGCAAACGTCGGCGTTAACTATGTGGCAAATGCTGCTGCTGCTGAAGAAACCTTGAAACAGATTCAGCTTTCCGGAGGCAGGGGGTTTATAGTTCGTTTTGATGTTGCTGATCCCGGCGCTGTTCAACAGAGTATCAAGGAGACGATCGCCGAACACGGCCAGGTCGATATACTGGTCAACAATGCCGGCATTACCCGTGATGGTTTGGTTGCTCTCATGAGTGAAAAAGATTGGGACAGTGTGCTTGATACAAATCTCAAAGGAGCGTTTTTTTGCAGCAAGGCGGTCATTCGAACCATGATGAAAAAGAGATGGGGACGAATTATCAATGTCTCTTCAGTGGTCGGATTTGTTGGTAATGGAGGCCAGGCAAACTATGCTGCGGCAAAGGCCGGACTGACGGGGCTGACGAAGGCCATGGCAAGAGAGCTTGCCGGACGTAATATCACTGTGAACTGTGTTGCCCCCGGTTATATAGTCACAGATATGACCGATGGGTTGACTGAAGACGTACAGGAAAGTTTGAAAGCCCAGATACCTCTGGGCACCCTGGGCACCCCGGAAGATGTTGCCGCGGCAGTGGCGTTTCTGGCATCAGCCGGAGGTAACTACATGACCGGCCAGACATTGCATGTCAATGGCGGCATGTATATGGGGCATTGACAAAGTTCGTGCAAATGTCTATGTTTCCGCGTTGTTTTATAAAAGAACCGTAGTACTACTACCTAGAGGAGAAAAGTGATGGCTGTTGAAGATAAAATGATAGATATCATTGTTGAGCAGTTGAGTGTTGATCGTGACAAGGTTGTTCCGGCTGCTTCTTTTGTTGATGATCTTGGTGCAGACTCTTTGGATCTGGTTGAGTTGATTATGGCCATGGAAGAGGAATTTGATGTTGAAATTCCGGATGAAGAGGCGGAAAAGATTGTCACCGTACAAAACGCTATTGATTTTGTAGCAAAAATTCAGGGTTGAAACAGGATAGATAGTTGTGAAGCGACGGGTCGTTGTAACTGGGATCGGGTTAATCACGCCGCTGGGCATTGGAACCGAGCAAACATGGAATGCACTGATTAACGGGCAGAGCGGTATCGGGCCGATAACCCGTTTTGATGCTTCTGATCAGGCTTCCCAAATTGCCGCTGAAGTGAAGGGTTTCGCTTCTGAACAGTGGTTTGAAAAAAAACAGGCCAAGAACCTTGACCTTTTTGTTCAGTATGCTCTGGCAGCTGCGGATATTGCCTGGAAAGACAGCGGCCTGTCCATTACAGAAGAAAATGTTGATCGTGTAGGTGTGATCACAGGCTGTGGGATGGGCGGTCTGCCGACTATTGAAGAGTACCACAGTGTCTTGACTAAAAAAGGTCCCAGAAAAATCACTCCCTTCTTTATCCCCCGTGTGATACCCAACATGCCTTCGGGGCACATCTCCATGAGAATCGGCTCTAAAGGACCTAATTTAACGCAGACAACCGCCTGTGCAGCCGGTACGCATGCCGTGGGAGAAGCGTTCCGGCATATTGCCTATGGTGACTGTGATGCCGCCATAACCGGTGGAACCGAATCGGTCATCTGCCCGCTCGCTGTTGGCGGATTCAGTGCGATGAAGGCGCTCTCAACGCGTAACGATGATCCAGCAGCTGCATCAAGACCTTTTGATCAGGGACGTGATGGCTTTGTTATCTCCGAAGGAGCGGGGATGATGATCCTCGAAGAACTGGAGGCGGCAAAGCGTCGCGGGGCAAAGATCTATGCCGAGATCATCGGTTACGGCCAGACGAGTGATGCCTATCACATTGCCGCGCCTCCTGAGGACGGCGAGGGGGCGGCCCGCTGCATGGCAGTCGCTCTGCGAGATGCCGGTTTACATCCCGAGGATGTGGACTATATCAATGCCCATGGCACATCAACGCCACTGAATGATAAATGTGAGACTCTGGCCATTAAAAAGGTTTTCGGGTCCCACGCCTATAAGTTGGCAGTCAGTTCAACAAAATCCATGACTGGTCATATGCTCGGAGCAGCCGGTGGCATTGAAGCCGCTTTTACCGTGCTCAGCCTGTACAACAGTATTCTTCCTCCGACAGTGAATCTGGAAAATCCGGATGCTGACTGTGATTTGGACTATGTGCCTCAGACTGCCCGGGATATGCAAATTGAAACCGCGATGTCCAACTCCTTCGGTTTTGGCGGTACAAACGGGGTTATCGTTTTCAGACGGTTTCGTTAAATCAAGAACCACAGAGAGTTGATGTGACTGTTGCAATAGGATGTGATCATGGCGGTTTTCCTCTTAAACGACATATTGTTGCAACTCTTGAAAACCTTGGCCATGAAATTCTAGACGTCGGATGTTATTCTGAAGAATCCGTCGATTATCCCCATTATGCGACAGCGGTGTGTCAAGCCATTCTGGATGGAAATGCCCATCGGGGTATCCTCATTTGTGGCACCGGGATCGGTATGTCTATTGCCGCCAATCGATATCCCTCTATCCGGGCGGCTTTATGCCATGAGGCGTTTACAGCGAAAATGAGTCGGGAACACAATGACGCCAATGTTCTCTGTCTGGGTGCCCGTGTTCTTGGTGTCGGTATTGCTCTTGATATCGTCACAACATGGCTTGCAGCTCATTTTGCCGGTGGGCGTCACTTGCGCAGGATCGAACTCATAGGATAATTTTGTCCGATACAAATAAATGAGGTAACCGGCATGCTTCCTTGAAGAAGTTGCCGGTTTTTTTTTTGTGGTGGACACCGGT
>JAAYDD010000046.1 GCA_012729435.1 Desulfobulbus sp. | reverse complement strand
TTAAAGAACAGGCGGATGAGGATGGAAAGTTACGAGGAAGTGGGGTCCTTGAAATTCTGCAGGATGGATTCGGTTTTCTACGGGCACCGGATTATAATTATCTTCCGGGCCCGGACGATATCTATGTTTCTCCTTCCCAAATCCGGCGGTTGAACCTCCGTACCGGTGATACGATTGAAGGTGAGGTGCGTGCGCCAAAGGATAATGAACGGTATTTTGCCCTGCTTAAGATCGATACCATCAACTACGAACTCCCTGAGGCGGCAAAAAATAAGACCGCATTCATTAACCTGACTCCGCTTCATCCGGACCAGCTTATCAATCTGGAAACAACGCCGGACAATCTTTCCATGAGGGTGCTCAATATTACAGCACCGCTCGGGAAGGGGCAGCGCGGATTAATCGTGGCGCCGCCTCGGACCGGAAAAACCGTGCTCATGCAGAAGATTGCCAACTCAATCGTCACCAATCACAAGGAAATCATACTGATCGTCTTGTTGATTGACGAGCGTCCGGAGGAGGTAACCGATATGAAACGGAGTGTTGATGCCGAGGTGGTGAGTTCGACCTTTGATGAACCGCCGCAACGTCATATTCAGGTGGCTGAAATGGTTATCCAAAAGGCGCAGCGATTGGTGGAGCACAAAAAAGATGTGGTTATTCTTCTCGATTCAATCACCCGTCTGGCGAGAGCGTACAACACCGTGACCCCGGCTTCAGGAAAAATTCTATCCGGCGGTGTTGAGGCGAATGCTTTACATCGACCAAAACGTTTTTTTGGAGCAGCACGAAATGTAGAAGAGGGTGGGAGTCTGACGATTCTGGCCACTGCTCTGATTGACACCGGCAGCCGGATGGATGAGGTTATTTTTGAAGAGTTTAAGGGCACCGGTAACATGGAGATTGTTTTGGATCGTAAGATGGCGAACCGGCGAATTTATCCTGCCATCGATATTTTAAAATCCGGGACACGGAAAGAAGACCTGCTGCTGCCCGCTGAGGATCTGAACAGGATATGGATTCTCCGCAAACTGCTGTCTTCAATGAATCCAGCCGATGCCATGGAATTTCTTCTTGATAAGATGAGCCAAACGAAAACAAATCAGGAATTTTTTGCATCCATGAATCGATAACTTTTTATTTGAAGAAACGGTGGAAAACGATATATTACGAAGTTCAATTGTCTTTTGTTGATGTTATTTTAACGAGGAGTGGTGCCATGAAACCAGATATTCATCCTGCCTATCATAAAATCACTGCTGTCTGTGCTTGCGGAAATGAATTTGAATTCGGATCTGTTCAGAGTGAGATGCGTGTAGAAATTTGTTCGGCCTGTCATCCCTTCTACACAGGTAAACAGAAACTTGTTGATACGGCCGGACGTATCGAAAAATTTAAGAAAAAATACGCGGGCTATCAGGAAAGCAAGAAGAAGTAGCGTCGGAATTCACTTTTTTATGGGATAAGGGGAAGCTTCCCCTTGCTTTGATGGAAAAGTGTTTCGTCTTGGCGGTGAAGGTTTGTTAAGCGAATCTCTCCGCTTTTGTTTTTTGAGAAGATTCTTGTTCATATTCGCATGTTCGAAAATCTGAGTGACATCAACGATAAGTTGGGAGAGTTGGAGAGCCGGCTCGCCGACCCTGTGCTTGTGAGTGACCAGCGCCGGTATCGGGAAGTTGTCCGCGAACATGCTCAGGTCGCAAAGATTGCGGAGTTGTACACGGCCTATACTGCGGTTTGTGAAGAGATCAAAAGTAATGAAGATCTGATACGTACGGAACAAGACGATCACGATCTTGTTGACCTGGCCAGGGCAGAGCTTGAAGAGCTTGCCCTGAAACAGGCGGAACTGGAGAACGCGATTCGTATCCGGTTGCTGCCTAAAGATCCGAATGACGAGAAGAATATTTTCCTCGAGATCAGGGCCGGCACCGGTGGTGATGAAGCAGCTCTTTTTGTTGCCGATCTTTTTCGTATGTACAGCCGCTATGCTGAAACCCAGGGATGGAAGGTAGAGGTGATGAGTTCCAATCCCATCGGTATAGGCGGATTTAAAGAAATTATTGCTCTTATAAGTGGACAGCAGGTGTATTCCCGTCTCAAGTATGAGTCCGGTGTGCACCGGGTGCAACGTGTTCCTGATACCGAAGCACAGGGGCGAATCCATACTTCAGCGGTCACGGTCGCCATCATCCCCGAAGCAGAGGAAGTTGACCTGCACATTGAACCCAATGAACTCAAATTTGATGTGTACCGTTCATCAGGGCCGGGTGGGCAATCTGTTAACACCACCGACTCCGCAGTTCGGGTGACGCATCTGCCGACAGGGTTGGTGGTCACCTGTCAGGATGAGAAGTCGCAGCATAAAAACAAGGCGAAAGCTGTGCAGGTTCTGCGTGCCCGTCTCCTTGATCACCTGGAAAGGGAACAGCACGATCGTCTGTCAGAGGAGCGAAAAAATCAGGTCGGTTCCGGTGATCGGAGTGAACGGATTCGTACCTACAATTTTCCCCAGGGTCGGGTGACGGATCATCGGATCAATCTGACAATTTACCGGTTAGACCATGTCATGGCAGGAGCACTCGACGATATCATTATTCCGATCGCCACACATTTCCAGACCGAGAGACTGAAATCTGCCAACTGATACTGATATATCTCCTTGAAGCGGCTCGATATTTTGCTGTCAGAAGCTGTCAGTGAATTAGAAAAAGCAGGTATTGACCAGCCAGAAGTTGACGCCCGCCTCCTGTTACAGCATGTAACAGATTTTTCCAGAAGTCAGCTGGTATTGCGCGGACCTGAGTATGTGGATGAGCAGACGACAGACTGTTATCGTAGGCTTATCCAACAGCGGATTCAACGGATCCCCCTGCAGTATCTGATCGGCTTTCAAGAATTCTGGTCGCTGGATTTTAAAGTGACTCCGGCCGTCTTGATCCCCCGTCCTGAAACTGAGTTTCTACTGGAACAGGTTGTAAGAGTGTGTTCTGAAGAGCAAGTCTCCTCCGCATTGGACCTGTGCACAGGAAGCGGCGTGATTGCGGTTGTTCTGGCCAGGGAACTGAACTGTTCTGTGACGGCTGTTGATATCTCCGCCGCTGCTCTTGAAATAGCAGCGTTCAACTGTAACAGACATAAGGTCAGTCACCAGGTACAGCTTATCTGCAGTGATCTGTTCACCGCAGTACGGTACAGTTACTCGTTTGATCTGATCGTGAGCAACCCTCCTTATATTGCAGAGGAGGAAATGGCCGAATTACAACCCGAAGTCCGGCAGAGTGAGCCGTACCTGGCTTTGTCCGGCGGTAAAGGAGGGTTGCAGTGTATTGAACGTATTGCTGCTGAGGCTTTTTATTTCTTGCGTCCGGGAGGATGGCTGTTTCTCGAGATCGGTGCGGACCAGAAAGAGTCAGTGATGCGGATGTTCAGTGTCAGGGCATCGTATTATGATAAGGTGCATGTCCTGAATGACTGGGCTGATCGCCCACGGGTACTCCAGGCCCGGCGAAGACTCTGATTTTTCACCCCCCTTTTTCCTTGTCCCTCTAACTTCCTGTTATTATGGATCAACTTCTTATTCACGGCGGTTCTCCACTGCACGGGTCGGTGAATATAAGCGGTGCGAAGAATGCTGCGCTACCGCTTATCGCCGCCACTCTCATCACTCCGGGACTCCATACCCTGCACAATGTTCCCGACCTTCGCGACACGAGGACTATGCTGCAGCTGTTGGAGATCCTTGGCGCTCGCTGGGAACGTACCGGCACAACTGTCCGTATCAACACCGACAGACTGACCGGAGTTGAGGCACCATATGATCTGGTGAAAACCATGCGCGCCTCAGTGCTCGTTCTCGGGCCGCTGCTGGCCAGATCCGGATTCGCCCGAGTCTCGCTTCCCGGAGGCTGTGCCATCGGTGCCAGACCGATCAACTATCATCTGAAAGGATTTGAGCAGCTCGGAGTGACGACCCGACTTGAACAGGGCTATGTGGAAGGCACTGTTGACGGGCAACTGAAAAGCGGCACCATCTATTTTGATGTGCCTTCCGTGACCGGAACCGAGAACGTTCTTATGGCCTCGGTAACGGCCAAAGGACGGACGGTGATCAAGAATGCGGCCAAGGAACCGGAGGTAGGCAATCTCATCGATATGCTCGTTTCCATGGGGGCGGAGATTGACGGAAAAGGTACTGACCGGCTCGTCATCCATGGTGTGGACCGGTTACAGGCAGGTGAATATACTATTATTCCTGATCGGATTGAAACAGGTACCTATATGATTGCCGTTGCCGCCACGGGCGGCTGTGTACAGATCACGAACTGTAATCCGGCACACCTGCCTGCACTTATTGAAAAATTGTTGCTCTGTGGTGTGGAAATCGAAACAACGGATGACACGATCACAGTTTCCTGTCCTGAAGTCGAAGGGCGCAGTGTCTGTCCCTTGCAGAGTGTTGACATTACCACCTTGCCCTATCCGGGATTTCCAACAGATCTCCAGGCGCAGTTTATGGCGTTGATGATTCAAAGTGACGGGACATCCATTATCCATGAGACCATCTTTGAAAACCGGTTTATGCACGTGGCAGAGCTGAAGCGGATGGGGGCGGATGTGGTCATACAGGGAGCACGGGCAATCGTGCGAGGGGTCGGCCGTGGAAAACTGAACGGAGCCCGGGTAATGGCAACTGATCTGCGCGCTTCTGCTTCGCTTGTT
>JAAYDD010000045.1 GCA_012729435.1 Desulfobulbus sp. | reverse complement strand
CAGTTCAACTGTCCAGATCGGGAACAGACTCATCGTAAGAAAAGGGTGATCATAACCGTTGGACTATACACTCCACGAACACCCGTTGTTGCTCTGTTGAGTTCCGCTCAGAGGTGTCCGGCTTTTTTCCGGTGACGGCTTGCGGTTGAAGACACAGGCGTGTCGTCTTCCCCGCATCTCACAACCGGCCGCCATCAGTTATGAGAACATCGGTCATGAAACGCACTGTTCTTCTCACCGGAGCAACAGGCTATATCGGAAGACGTTTCGAAAAAATACTGCGAACCCGTCCTGATATACACCTGCGCCTGTTAGTCCGTAATGCTAAAAAGTTCGATCAGAATCTCTCTCCCAACGCAGATGTAATCCAAGGAGACACCTTCTGTCTACCGGCGCTGCAGCAGGCTCTCAAAGGAGTTGATACCGCTTTCTACCTCATACAGCCGGTGGAAGGAGACGACGGACACGGCCGTCACAGTCTCATCAGTGCTGCAAACTTTCTCCGTGCCTGTCTGGCCCAGGATGTCAAGAAGATAATCTACCTGAGCCGGCTTGAAACCGACAAATCAGGATCTGCTCAGGAATCAGATCACATAGCAGCGGGCCGGATACTTTCCAGCCGACCAGAATGCATTCGCACCATCTGGTTACGAACAGGTGTTATCATCGGCTCGGGGAGCCACTGTTTTGAGGTTCTTCTCGATCTAGTGCAAAAACTTCCTGTCATGATCATGCCTCACTGGGCAAAAGTACAAACCCGGTGCATAGGAACAGAAGATGTTCTTGCCTATCTCAATACGGCTCTTGATGCAACACCGGATGAAAACGTTGCGGTCGACATCGGACATGCTCAAATGACCTTCCTGGAAATGTTACGGCAAACAGCGCAGATCATGGGATTCCGGCGCCTGATTTTTTCCTGTTTTCCCTCTGTTTTCCGTCTCAGCTCTCTATTGCTCGCCCTGTTAACACGGGTATCCTGCTCACGGGCATCTGCACTTATTCAAGAAGTACAGTCCCCGGTAAAAAATAGAAATAATCCTGGCAACCGGTACTTTTCACAAGTCAGCTCCTGCCGATTTCCTGATATGCTGCGTCCGGCTCTTGACGACATACACCATGACCGGATCTTAAGCCGCTGGTGCGACTCTACACCGGGCATTGTCTGTGATGTCAATACCCCTGTCACTGCAGACAAAAAAACGTTCTATGATATCCGTACTGTCTCTATTTCCGGCATTGCTCCTGAACAGGTCTTTACCGTAATAACGAGTATTGGTGGTAAAAATGGATGGTTCTCTTATTCATTTCTATGGAATGTAAGGGGATGGCTGGATAAGATCGCCGGTGGGTATGGAGTGAATCGGGGACGCAGAATGGTCTTGGAGTTACGAATCGGCGATGCTTTGGATTTCTGGAAGGTTGCTGAGCTTATTCCCGACAAACGACTCCTCCTGTCAGCCCAACTGAAGCTGCCGGGACAGGGATGGCTGGCCTTCGATATTCAAGAGGAAAGGCTGATACAAACTGCTGGTTTTACTCCGGATGGCCTTATGGGATATCTGTACTGGTATGCGGTACTTCCGTTCCACAGCCTGGTGTTCCCCGGTCTCTGTCGCCAGATTGTGACTCGTGCTCGTAAACGGCAGATTGCTCCTGCCCAACAAGGTGACGGCTCATCATCGTAATGCCGGTCGCTGCGTAAAAGCTGTTCTTCTTGATAACTTCGTAAGTCGGACATAGAATGCCGATTCTGCAAAAAAGCTCAGCCAACCACCCACTGACAATAAGGGATATCCTGAAAGTGCAGATGCACATTTAACAAACCTGCGGATCTTGTTATGCCTGACAAAACCATCGTATCGTCTGAACTGACCAGTGCGCAGAAAAAATTCCTGCGTAGCAGGGCTCATCATCTTGATCCTGTTGTTTATGTAGGCAGGGAAGGGTTCACCTCTACCCTGCGTCAAGCCCTCAAGGCCGCCTTAAAAGCGCATGAGTTGATCAAAGTTAAAATCGGGCAGAACTGCCCTCTGGAAAGAAAAGTTGCTGCACAGGAGTTGATCAACATCACCGGTGCCCACCTAGTGCAGTCTATTGGCAGGATCGTTACCCTCTATCTGGCTAACCCGGATCTGCCGCCGGAAAAGCAGCTCAGACTTGGCTCACCTGCTTCCGACAGTTGATGAGACAAAGGATGAGGGAGCACCTCTTTTGTGCACGGATGAAACACCATCTCATACAGAGCCGGGGCCGGCCTGTGAGTAAGACTGTCTGGTGGAAGAATTTGAGCCAGGGAAGCAGAGGCTAGAGGTCTCCTCTGTCAAACAGGTCGCGCCGGTCTTCAACAAACCAATGAATAAACTTCTCCAGTCCGTTCTGTAAAAAGCGATCAAAATCCCAGGGATCATTTGAGAGCAGTGTACGACAATCTTTCCGAATAGCGTAGACATAGGCCTTCTCGTTCCTGCCATCAGCCATGATGACGTCAACAAGAACCCGTTCATACTTCTCGCCTTCAAAGGCATCGAGTTTTTCAACGGCCTGTTCATCCAGTCCCCAATACAGCTTACCGCAAACAAGAGATCCTTCTTGCGGCACAATTCCCGGATACTCTGAACCACGAACTCGGTATCTTGCCCAATCAATCAATGTGGCTTCCTGGCCCTCATAGGCCTGACCGGTTACAACCTTCATCACGAGTGGAGACTGTAAAGTCCCATAACAAAACAAGGCTGTTTTCTCCATACGCTCGACCGCTCTCTAACTGATTTGTGAGGATCTTTCGGCTCCCTACAGTACCATTACAACACAACAACCGTTACAGATGTCCCAATCTCATGCAAGCAACATCCCTCTCCTCGTCCCCCTCGTTCTGATACACCTGATTAAGGAAATACTCCTCCGAACCGTGCGTCGAAGTGACGAAAAACGGCCGGATGTCTGTGAACCAAACTAGGCACTGACGTTACCCGATTACCGGTTAAATTCCAAGTGCATAAGCGATATATCAAAAAATTCAGAATCAGAAAACTGTACAGAAAAACAAGTTCAAATCCGCTGTCAGCAAAAGGTTCATCCAAGCACTGTCTTTTGTGCTGTTCAACATCCTGGCTGTTGAGTATAGTATGAATTTTCCTGAATATATGATCGTCTACTGTAGTAATATGACCGGGCCCTGCACACTGCACACCCGGTCTCAAAAGCCGGAGCATGTGCCCATCGCTCAGCAAGAAACACTGAAGGAGACCCTATGAACAACCTGAAACAGTATGACCCTGAAATCTTTGATCTGATTGAACAGGAAGAACGGCGCCAGAAAGACAAAATCCGTCTCATTGCCTCTGAAAACTATGTGTCCGCAGCGGTCATGGCGGCAACTGGTTCAGTTCTGACCAACAAGTACTCAGAAGGATATCCGGGGAAACGCTATTACGAAGGGCAACAGTACATTGACCAGGTTGAAAGTATTGCGATTCAACGTGCAAAAGACCTTTTCGGTGCTGAACACGTTAACGTGCAACCCTACTCCGGGTCTCCTGCCAATCTGGCAGTCTACCTTGCCTTTCTCACACCTGGAGACACGATTCTCGGCATGGCCCTGCCACACGGCGGTCATCTCACCCATGGCGCCAAAGTCTCGATCTCCGGCAAGTATTTCAATGCCGAAGCCTACACTCTTGACGAGACAACCGGTCGTCTGAATTATGACTCTATCCGTGAGACGGCCCTACGTTGCAAGCCGAAAATTTTAATTGCCGGGCATTCAGCCTACTCCCGTGTCCTTGATTTTCCAAAATTCAGAGAAATTGCGGATGCCTGCGGTGCCCTTCTGCTCGTTGATATGGCTCACTTTGCCGGTTTGGTAGCAGGAGGAGCCCATCCGTCTCCTTTCCCATATGCCGACATTGTCACGACCACCACCCATAAATCACTGCGCGGTCCGCGTGGTGCCATGATCTTCTGTAAACAGGAGTATGCAGCAGCCATTGACAAAGCAGTTTTTCCTGGCTTGCAAGGTGGTCCGCACAACAATACCACTGCAGCCATTGCTGTTGCTCTGAAAGAAGCCGCCACCGATGATTTTCGGCAGTATGCGCACCAGATTGTGAAAAATGCCCAGGCCCTGGCGGCAACCCTGCTGGACAGGGGATTCAATCTCGTTACCGGTGGAACAGAAAACCATCTCATGCTGATCGATCTGACCAACAAGGGGGTGACCGGGAAGATTGCAGCCAAAGCGCTTGACGCCGCCGGTATTGTTCTCAATTACAATGCTGTGCCGTACGACAAACGCAAACCATTCGATCCAAGCGGTATACGTCTCGGATCCGCTGCTGTTACTTCACGGGGATTCAAGGAAGAGCAGATGGTGCAGATCGGTGAATGGATCGATGCCATTGTAGCCGACCCGGCGAACACCCAATTACAACAGGAAACCGCAGTGGCTGTGCAACGTCTCTGCGCCGGTTTTCCTGCTCCCGGTCTCGAGCACCTGACAGCCTGAACAAAAACCTGATGACACAAAGACCAAAGGTTGACCGATGAATACCGGCCTTCTCTTTGGTCTTTCACCATCAGGTTCCATTAATGTAGAGACTGCACAACCGTGCTGGCATAATCCACAAGTTTCCCCGGAAAAACACCGAGCAGAGTGATCGCGATGATCAAAACAATACCGCTCAGCTGCACCATCGGGCCGACGGTAATGGATGGTCTATCTTCAGGTTCAACCGTGTAGACGACCTTTACCACGGACAGGTAGTAGTAAATAGCAATGGCAGTATTGATTGCCGCCAGACAGACCACAAGCAGATGATCTGCACGCAGGACAGTGGTCAGCACTAAGAATTTGCCCATAAAGCCTATAAACGGCGGAATCCCGGCCAATCCAAACAAACCGGTTGCCAGCACAAAGGCCAGAACCGGCTGTCGTTTGTACAGCCCGCTTAAATCATCAATCCGCACATTCTCCCCACTTTGAGAAGCCTGGTTAATGACAAGAAAACAGGCCAGATTCATCAGCACATACCCGGCAATATAGTAAATGGCCACACCATACCCTTCCGCCTTGAGGGTAAGCAGGGCAAGGAGAATAAACCCGGCGTGGGCAATACCGGAAAATCCGAGCATCCGTTTCAGATCCTTTTGTACGAGAGCGCAGAGATTGCCGTAAAACATTGAGCAGAGAGCGAGCACAGCAAACAATTCGACAACCATTGGTGAGTGACCTGTCGGCAGGATAAAAAACCGAATCAGAAGGGCAACAGCTGCGAATTTAGGGAGCGTTGCTATCACACCGGCAGTTGCATTACATGCGCCCTGGTAAACATCCGGTACCCAGAAGTGCATGGGAAAAGCAGCCAACTTGTAAAGAAACCCCGCCTGTACCATGAGAATAGCGACAACCATGGCCGGCTGAGGCGGATGATTCCCCAAATAGAGCAGAATATCCTTAAGATAGGTGGTACCTGTCAGTCCAAAGAGGAGACTCATTCCGTACAGCATAAATCCGGTTGCCATGATGCCAAACAGGATGTACTTCATGCCGGCTTCCATCTGGACACGAAGACCGGTACGATCGTCTCGCATGGGTACCAAAAGGTAAAGGGCAAAGGAAGAAAGCTCCAGTGAAACGAGAATCGCAATGAGCTCGACGGAGCTGACGAGCATCATCAGCCCCAGGACGGCTAGAAGAAGGAACAGATAGTATTCTGCATGGATGTCCGCGCTTATCCCTTTGAGGTTCTTTCCAAAAACAAGCGTGATGAGCAAGGAGAAAGCGATTAACACCTTAAACATTTGCGAATACTGATCAACAGCATACGCGCCGTAAAACAGAAGTCCCTGGGAGTAAAACGAAAGCACGGTGGCAACAAATGTTGCCGTGCCAAAGGCCAGGGCAGCTACATAGGTCAGCCGTTCAGAAGGTGTCTTGGCAAGACTGATCACAAAGAGCGTCAGTCCGCCTGCGGCCAGAACAAGTTCGGGAAAGATAGTCATATATATGCCTTACAACGTATTGCCTCAACCTGAACCGCTGACAGCGGTCCGATCACAAACGGATAAAATCCAAAACAGAAGCCAAGTATCAATGCCACAGTACGCTGGCAACCTGTTGGTTTTGCTGCCAGTTCACCAGCTGTTCAACTAAATGGTGCACCGAGCCATGGATCAGGTTAATAAAGGGCTGCGGTCCTAATCCTATCCAGAAAACAAACACCAGGAAGGGTGTGAGCACCACCACCTCACGAACACCAAGATCAGTCAGATACGATTGGTCAGGATTGGCTGTCCCTCCCCAGACAATTTTTTGCAGCATCCGCAACATGTAGGCCGCCGCCAGCACCGCTCCGGGAATGGCTGCCAGTGCTAATGCGGTGTTGTGCTGAAATGTTCCGGCCAGCACCATAAATTCACCGATAAACGAGTTTGTTCCTGGAAAAGCAAAGGCAGAAAGCGAAAAAAAGGTCAGCAGAGTGACAAACCATGGCATATAACGGCCCACACCCGTTGCCAGCGCCAGTTCCCGACTATGGGTACGCTCATAGATCATGCCCACCAGGAGAAAAAGAGCACCGGTTGTCACACCATGATTGATCATCTGTAAAATTGCGCCTTCAACTCCACGGATGTTCAGAACAAAGATGCCCAGGGTCACAAACCCCATATGCCCGACCGAGGAGTAAGCGATCAGCTTTTTCATATCCTGCTGCGCCAAGGCCGTGAAACCGCCATAGATAATACCGGCTATTGACAGCCAAAGAATAGGTGTTGCCAAAAGGAAGGTGGCATCAGGTGTTATCGGTAAACAGAACCGGAGCATACCGTATGTTCCCATTTTGAGCAGGATGGATGCCAGAATGACGGATCCTGCGGTCGGTGCTTCCACATGAGCTGCAGGCAGCCAGGTGTGAAAAGGAAACATCGGCACCTTGATGGCAAAAGCTAAGAAAAAGGCTAAAAACACTAGCACCTGAAAGGTGAGCGAATACGGTTGCCACATCATCTCCGGGATAAAGAAACTTCCAGACCTGAGATAGAGCGCTATGATAGCAACAAGAAGGAGGACTGATCCGGCAAGGGTGTAGAGGAAAAATTTAATTGAAGCGTAGACTTTGCGAGGGCCGCCCCAAACAGCGATCAGGAGGTACATCGGGATCAGCATGAATTCCCAGAAAATATAAAACAGTACAAAATCCAGCGCCACAAACACGCCTATCATGGAGGTTTCCATGACCAGGAGGCAGAACATGAAGGGTGCCACCCGCTGTTGGATGTATTTCCATGATGCGAGAACGCAGAACGGCATGATGAGAGTTGTCAGGAGGACAAGAAGTATCGAAATACCGTCAACGCCGACAATATAGTTGATGTGAAACCGCGGAATCCACAAATACGCTTCGGCCAACTGATACTTCGTACTGCTGCTGTCAAAGCCGGTGAGCAGGGGAATCGAACTCACCGCAGTAGCTCCTGTAACAACCAGTGCCCATAGTCGGGCAAAAGTCTGTCCATGAAAAAACAGTAAGACAACAGCTCCGACCAGGGGTAGAAAAATGAGAAAACTGAGAAGGGGAAACCCCTCTTTGATAAGTAATAATTCCATCTTCTCTTCCCTTTAGAGCAACTGATAAAAAATAAAGGTGATCAGAAAAATAGCGGCAAGGGTAAACACTGCATACAGCGTCAGCTGGATTTGGCCGCTCTGCAGGATGCGAAGCCTGTTGCCGGTTCCTCTCACTGACCTGGCAAAACCGTCAACCACCCCATCAATGGCATGCCAGTCAAACCAGCTCCAGAAACGGCTGACCGCCATCAGGCAATAAAGCCCCACTGTCCGGTACGCCTCACCCCAAGCCGTATCAATCCACTGCAGTGGATGCCTGACCAGCCACAGAAAGGCGCATCCTGCATGCCGATACAGCCAGTCAATATCAACCAGAATACGATCAACCGGTTCGAGATATCGCTTCAGCAGGATGAAGGCCAGTGTGGCAAACCCGAGCAGCTGCATGGTTTCGACAAAATGATAGAGAGTGTGCGGTGTATAGGCTAACGAATAGGGCAAAAGCGTGTACAGAAAACCAGGCCAGCTGCCAACAAGAATACACAGAGTGGAACCCAGAGTCATGGCGATCAGCATGTTCCAGGACGGATCGGCCGCACGCTCCCAGGTGACCTCGGAGCAGTTGTTACGACCAAAGAAGAGAAAATATGGCAGCTTAAGACCGTTGTACAAGAAGGTCCCGGTTGCGCCGAACATCAACAGCCAGGGTGCCCAGTTGAGATGCTGCTCAAACCCGGCGGTAATGATCATCGACTTGCTGGCATATGCAGCAAAAAACGGTGCCGCTGAAATTGACAAACAGCCTATTACCGTGAAAAAGAAGGTGGCCGGCATCTTTGCATGCAACCCGCCTAATTCGGTAAACTTGCTTTTCCCGGTCATGTACAGAACCGCCCCGGTCCCCATAAACAACAGGCTCTTATACAGGATGTGGGCAACAGCATGGGCAACGGTTCCGTTGATGGCGAGCTCTGTCCCTATACCGACACCCGCAACCATATAGCCCACCTGGGAGACAATCGACCAGGCCAGCAGCTTGCGGATGTCATTTTCCATAACCGCATAGATGACGCCATACAGCGCCATAATGACACCAAGGACAATGAGTATATCCATGCCCGCAAAGCCCCGGGCCAGGGCATATACCGCTGTCTTGGTGGTGAAAGCACAGAGAAAGACGGCTCCGTTGAATGAGGCTTCTGAATAGGCCTCGGGCAACCAGGAGTGCAGCGGGACTACGGCGGCATTCAAACCAAAACCAACCAGAATAAGCCAGGTCGAGAGATCGGGATCGGTGACATCAAGAAGAGTAAATGCAATGTTACCCACCGCATTGTAGTGCAGGACAATGCCGGCCAGCAGTGCAATACCGCCGATGGTATGGATCAGAAGATACCGGTAGCCGACCTGTATCGATTGCGGACCTCTTCTGAACCAGATAAGAAAAACCGAGGAGAAGGCCATCATCTCCCAGAAAACAAAGAGACTGAGATAATCGCCACTGTAGATGACCCCCAGGGATCCGGCTGCATAAAACCAGGCAGCGATGTGCTCTGCAGCCCGATCAACATGCAGACCGTACAGTGTCCCGAGCACTGCCATCAGGGCCATGATCAGCGCAAACACGGTGGCCAGTTTGTCAACACGGCCAAAAACGAGTTGCCAGTCAAGAAAGGAGATCACTCCATACGTGCCGGTCAGCGTACTGTTAAGTACAACGGCTGCCAAGGCCAGCATCGGAACAATAAAGAGATACGGCTGGCGTAACGGCCCGCGCACAAACGGTACGAGAAGCGCACCGAGGAGTAACAGCACAGAGGGATGGATGAAACCAAAGGTCATTCTTCTTCCTCACAGATTCGGGTCAGGGAGCGCTCGTATATATCGGCAGAGGCCTGAATACCGGATCGGCCAAGCCATCGCACAATGCCGATGATCATAACTGCGGCGATAAAACCGAACATCGACCAGAAAAAAGGCACATGTTGCTCTGCCCACGAGTGAGCACCTCCAGAGTCAACCACCAAAGACGATCCGGCAATCAGCACAAGCGCCGCCCAGCCAAGCGCAACCAGGGTTTTTTGTCGGGTTTGTAAAAAAGTCGTGCAGTTGGTCATCCTGTTATCATCCAGACAAATTGCATCATAAAATTCGGATAAATGCCGATAATCACCGATACAGTCGCCGCAATAAGCAGAGGAATAAGCATGCTGAGCGGGGCTTCCTTCATGCCGGCCACCGCCTCTCCTTCCGGCGGTTTACCAAAAAAAGCCTTGTAGGTGACCGGTGCAAAGTAGCCGACATTAAGTACCGTGGAAGCAATCAGGATAAGGAGAATCCCCACCTGATGCGCCTCCATCGAACCGATGAGCAGGTACCATTTGGATACAAAACCCGCCACCGGCGGTGCACCGATCATTGAGAGGGAAGCCACGGCAAAGGCTCCGAAAGTAAATGGCATGACCCGGCCGAGCCCGCTCATTTCAGAGATGCATTTCTTATGGGCAGCGATGTAAATGGCGCCCGCACAAAAGAACAGGGTTATCTTGGCAAAGGCGTGGTTAACAATATGGATAAGTCCGCCTTCTATGGCATGCGGAGTCAGGAGGGCCACACCCAGGATGATGTACGACAGCTGACTCACCGTTGAATAGGCAAGACGGGCCTTCAGGTTATCCTTGGACAGGGCGATCATTGATGCCGCAATAATGGTAAAACCAACAAAATAGGCGGTTGGTATCCCAAGGTTCAAGCTGTCCATGAGATCAACACCAAAGATATACAACATGGTCCGGGTCGTGCAGAATACTCCGACCTTGACCACTGCCACTGCATGGAGAAGAGCTGAGACCGGCGTCGGAGCCACCATGGCACCGGGGAGCCAGTGATGGAATGGCATGATACCATTCTTTGCAAATCCGAAGATACAGAAGACATAGAGCATGATCACCACCCACTCCGTGCTGGAGGCAGGGATGATGCCTGTGTTGATATTATGCGGAAAATCGAGTGTTCCGGAGAGAACATAGATAAAGATCAGCGCCGGCAGGAGGAAAAACTTTGCCGTCGCGGTCAGATAAACAATATACTTTCGCGCCCCTTCATAGGACTCCTCATCTTGATGGTGAGCGACCAGCGGATAGGTACAGATCGAGACAATTTCATAAAAAAGATAGAGGGTAAGCAGGTTATCAGAAAAGGCGACACCCATGGCACCGAAAATAGCCAGTGCAAAGCAGGCATTGAACCTTGTCTGGCATGGTTCATCATGAGCCCGCATATATCCCAGGGAATAGAATACGGCTATGATCCATAGCGATGAAGCCACGAGGGCAAAGATCATGGAAAAACCGTCCGCCCGAAGGGTGATCGACAATCCGGGGAGCAGTTGAAAGATCGGATATACCAGGGTTTTTCCGGATTTCAGCGCCGGAATAAAGGACAGAACCATCAGAAATAACAGAACTGATGCGCTTGACGAGACAAACTCCCTCAGATTCGGGTTTCCTCGCAAGGTCATGACCACCAGACTGCCGAACAACGGTATGATGACTGCCAGTAAAAGATTCGAATTCTCGACGATGTCGGCATGAACAAGAAGGGTTTCCATAGACCAGTTCTCCGTTTACCTTTGCAGGTCGACAAGATCTTCCGTGTCGACCGATTTGTAGTTCCGGTAGACGGCAATCATGATACTGACGGCGATGGCGGCTTCGGCAGCGGCAATCGCCATGATAAATAAGGCAAAAATCTGACCAGTAGCTGGATCCGGGGCCAAAAACCGACTGAATGCAATGAAGTTCGTGGAGGCCGCAGCCAGTAGCAGTTCGGATGAAATCAGCATACCAATCACCGTACGGCGTGTTACCATGCCGTACATGCCAAAAGCAAACAACAGAGCGGCCAATACCAGGTATGTTATCAGGCAGTTATGTAAATTCAGAAGAAACATAGATCAACTCCT
>JAAYDD010000044.1 GCA_012729435.1 Desulfobulbus sp. | reverse complement strand
GAAACCATATTAAAGGTTTCAATTCACCAGGTATCATTGCCATTAACAATCAGGAAATCCGTGAAAAGGACATTGCAGCGGTCATTCAGGCAGCTCAAACGGTGAAGATATCTGATAATCAGCAGATAATTCATGTCCTGCCGCAGGAGTACATGGTGGATGACCACACAGGCATTCAGAATCCGCTCGGCATGACCGGTGTCCGACTGGTTACGAATGTTCACATTGTCACAGCTGACAATACCGCTCTGCATAATCTTGTGACCAGTTGCAATCGAGCTGAGCTGAATGTAGCCGAGATAGTCTTGGAATCCGTGGCTTCATCACTGACCGTTCTGACAAAGGATGAAATGGAGCTGGGTGTTGTTCTGATCGACATCGGTGGCGGGACGACCGACGTGGCCATTTTTTGCAATGGCACTATCAAGCACACCTGGGAGTTGGCCTTAGGAGGCAACAATCTCACCAGTGATCTGTCTGTAGGGTTGCGTACGCCGCTTCAGGAGGCGGAAGAGCTCAAATACCTCTATGGAGGAGCTCTGTCCGCGATGATCAAGGAAAATCATATTATCGAGGTTCCGACGGTCGGTGACCGTAAACCGCGGAAGGTGTCCCAGCGGATAATGGTTGAAATTCTTGAGGCCCGGATGGAGGAGATCCTCCAGATGGTCAACAAAAACATTTGCGGCTCGGGATACCGCAACCGGATCAATGCCGGCATTGTCATCACCGGTGGCACCGCACTTCTGGCCAACATTGTAGAGATGGCGGAACAGATATTTGATCTGCCGGTCCGAATCGGATATCCGCAGGGTGTAACCGGCCGAGTTGAAGAGATCCATTCACCTCGGTGTACCACCGGGGTTGGACTGGTGTTGTATGGCAGTAGAGCCAAGACCTATGTGCCGAAGGAGAGCAGCGGCATGGTCAAGAGGGTGAAAAAGTGGGTAGAAAAATTCTTTTAACGTAACCGATTTCTCTTTTAGTATCATCAGGTTCGATGGTATGTTGATAGAAAGTTTACGGAAAATTTTTCTTGGGAGAGAATCATGCCTTTCAGGATGGCCGAAGAAGAAACAGTTGCCGTGATCAAAGTGATCGGAGTCGGCGGTGGTGGTGGCAACGCTATCAATACCATGGTCGAGCGTCGACTGGCAGGCGTACAGTTCATTGCCGCTAATACCGATATGCAGGCCCTGGAAAAATCCCGGGCTGATATCCGTTTGCAGTTGGGTCCCGGAATTACTAAAGGAATGGGGGCCGGTGCAGACCCGGAAATGGGTCGTGAAGCTGCCCAGGAGAGTTATGAAGACCTGCAGGCTGTTATAAAAGGCGCTGACATGGTTTTTGTCACCGCTGGTCTGGGCGGCGGCACCGGAACAGGAGCAGCACCGACCATTGCCAAGTTGAGTAAAGAGGCGGGAGCCCTCACTGTGTCTGTTGTTACCAAGCCTTTTTATTTTGAGGCAAAAAAACGGATGCGAAATGCCGAGGCGGGTTGGGAGAAGCTCAAGGAGTTTTCAGATACCATCATCACTGTGCCCAATGACAGGCTGCTGAGTCTGATGAATAAAAACTCCACACTCGTGGACATGATGCAGATGGTTGATAATGTACTGTTTCAGGCAGTCAAAGGTATTACTGATCTCATTAATCTGCCCGGACATATCAACGTCGACTTTGCTGACCTCAAGGCCGTTATGAAAGAAGTCGGCCCTGCAATCATGGGCACCGGATCAGCGGTGGGTGACAACCGTGCCACTGAGGCGGCTAAACGTGCCATTGATAACCAGCTCCTGGAGGAGGTGGGGATTGATGGTGCCCGGGGTATTCTTATTAATATTTCTGCGGCAAAAGAGACATTAACCATGAGCGAGTTCCAGGAGGCCTCGGCTCTGATTCAGGAAAAGGCACACGAAGACGCCAACGTTATCATTGGGGCGTTGTTTGATGAATCGCTCGGCGAAGAGTTGAGAGTTACGGTTATTGCCACCGGTATATCAAGTATAGAAGAACCTGAGGTCTCTCAGCTGGAGGTGGTGCGGAAACGTCAGAGCCTGCCCGGCATACCGTCATCCGGATCCAGGTTGTCGCAGATTCTTGAAGAGGACACCATTCTCCAGGAAACGGCAAATGTTACCGTTGCTAAGCCGAATCCTCTTCCCAAGGGGACGACGCGTCTGCCCAAACCTATCTTCGAGGAGCACGAACTTGGCAGTGAGCTTGATGAACCGGCCTATCTGCGGAAAAAAGCCAACTGAAACCAATAATCGGCCGGGTAAAAATCAAACCGGCATGGATGCTCTTGTGAACGGGGATGTATCTTAGGATACTTCCTCGTTTTTGTTTGGCTTTTCTGTTGAGTATGCTGATTATGGTGCAAATTGTGACAAAGCTTTTCTTTTACCTGTGATACGTACCATGTCGTCAGTGCTTGCGAATGAGGTCGGTACAGTGCGTAAAAGGTGGACAGGCAGGATACCTGTTGCTCTCCTTTATCCGAATATTTATCCGGTTGCCGTGTCCAATCTCGGTTTTCAGCTTGTTTACTCTCTGCTCAACGATATGGAGGATATCGTCTGCGAACGATTTGTTTATCCACAGGCTGGTGAGCCTTTTCGTTCGCTCGAATCCTCGCGACCGTTGTATGATTTTCCGCTGGTTTTCGGATCAGTAAGTTTCGAACACGACTATCCGCGATTGACAGCCATGCTGGCAGCCGGCGGTATCCCGCCTTTTGCTCAAGATCGGCAATCGACCATCGGTCCTGGAAATCCGGTGGTGGTTTTGGGTGGTGTCGGGGTGTTTATGAATCCGGAACCACTGGCTCTGTTTGCTGATCTCATGGTTATCGGTGAGGCGGAATCTGTAATGGAACCGCTGATGCATCTCCTGAGCGACTTCACGACAATCGGCCGTGAAGAGCTCATGACCGCTATCGGTACCACTGTCGCGGGCTGTTATATTCCAGGGGCATACCGGTTTACCTGGAAAGAGAATGGAGCAGTTGCAGCTGTTACTCGGCGATCGGATTTACCGGCACGGATTGCCAAGGCCGTTGCCCCGATTATGGATAAGGCGGCCCATTCGAATCTGCTTTCTCCTGCGGCAGAGCTGGGGATGTATATGGTCGAGCTAGGGAGGGGGTGCAGCAGAGGTTGTCGGTTTTGTGCCGCAGGATTTATTTATCGTCCGCCACGGCTGTGGACCTCCCGGGCCATCATCCGTGGTTTGCAGAGACGGCCGGAGCAGATGAGCCGTGTTGGATTGCTTGGCATGGAGATGGTGGCTGAAGAGACTGTGGATGAGATCGCATCCTACCTGCAGGATCACGGGTGTTCACTCTCATTTTCTTCGCTGCGCGCGGATCGGATTACAGACCGGACCCTGCAGCTGCTTGCCGATTCACAGCTGAAAAGTATAGCCATTGCAGCTGACGGCAGCTCAGAGCGGCTGCGTACGCTGATCAACAAGGGGCTGAGTCGGGACGATCTTCTCAGGGCAGCTGAACGGTTGGTGACTGCGGGAATCTTTCACCTCAAACTCTATGTCATGATTGGTTTACCAACCGAAACCTATGATGATCTGGATGAGTTTATCGAATTGGTTGAGCAACTGCAAACAGCTATCCTGCCGATCGGGCAGGCGCGAGGCCGGGTCACCGAACTGACGCTATCAATTAACTGTTTTGTTCCCAAACCCTGGACCCCCTTCCAGTACTGTGCTTTTGGCGGATTAACCGCTGCTGAAGCAGCGGCCGAGAGTACCGTTTCTGCTATGACATCCCTGAAGGGGAAGGTCAGATACCTGCGGAGAAAACTGTCATCCAGGGGGAACTTGCAGCTCAAGTTTGACCATCCGGAGCAGGCTTTGCAGCAGGCTGTCTATGCCCGTGCAGATCGTCGGATCGGTCCGGCATTACTGGATATCGGCAGTGGACGGTATACATTTAAGCAGGCGTTGCAGCGCCACGGTCTTAACCCGTGGCAGTATGCGGTCCGACCTCGTGCCTGCGACGAGTTGCTGTGCTGGGAGGTAATCGACCACGGCATAGACCCCGGTTATCTCTGGAAGGAGTATGAGCGTGCCTTACAGGGCCGTCTGACAGCGGCCTGTCAGCCCAGTTTCTGTCGTCGATGCGGAGTGTGCCATGATGCGTCGTAAACGGATGGTAACCCGCAGGGGAGAGCGGGAACGGCGCGCCGTCCTGACGAACTTCCTGCAGTTTTTTGACAGGTTGCGTCAGAAGATCCTCACCGGTGTGCCTGATTGTGTTTCAATCTGGAAACGGCTTCGTTATCGGGGGATTAGAACAACTCTGCTTCCGTTCGAACTGGTCAAGTACTTTGCCTTCACCTCATTACTGTTTATTCTTCTCGCCTCTTTCCTCCTGTCTTGGATGCTCGCAGCCAATGCCAAAGCAGTTCTTCTTCAGCGGAGTGAAGCCTACTCTCAACTGTTTGCCGAATACGTCAACCGGCAAGTTTTTCTTCAGTTTGTTTTACCGACAGTGGTTCGATATGGTAAAATTGCACTATCTGAGCAGGAGCAGTTCGAACGACTTGATCAGATTATCTCCAATATTACCCGGGGCATGCGAATAGAATCCGTTACCATCTTTGAGCCGCTTCAGAATCGAATCGCCTACTCCACTATAACTGAACTGATGGGAAAGAGAGATATGGGTGGACTTGAGTATCAGAAGGCCGCCAAGGGAGAGAGCGATTCTGTCCTGATCAGCGGGGGCAGTCTTTTGAGTCTGCTTCCGGGTATGCCGGAGATTTCATGCACCCTCAAGACCTATGTACCTTTCCGGCACGAAAACAAATTAGGACAACGAACCGGTGAGGTCATGGGCGTGATAGAGGTGGTTCAGGATCTCTCCGAGGATCTCGAGGCAATTGTTCGGTTGCAGGGTCGGGTTATAATCATGTCACTGCTCGCCATGTCCATTCTGTTCACCATACTCAGTCTGATCGTCGTGCGTGCGAACCGGATTATGGCCCAGCGGGCTGAAGAACGGCTTCGTCTGGAAGAGGAGCTCAATGAGGCCCAGCGTCTTGCCTCACTGGGCAAGATGGTGGCTGCAGTTTCACACGAAATAAAAAATCCACTGGGTATTGTTCGTTCAACCGCTGAGATTCTCGGTAACCGGATCAGCAAGGTGGCTCCGGGCAACGAAAAGTTAGCGACGATCATCGTGGAGGAGACGTCTCGTCTGGATAATATCGTTCGGGAATTTCTCGATTTTGCGCGGCCCCGTGAGCTTCGTAAGTCTCCCGGGTCGCTCAATGTGGTGATCGACCGCCTTCTTCGTTTCATCGAACCGGAGCTGCAGCAGAAAGGGGTCGAGATGCACAGTGCGTTGTCCGAAGATCTCCCGGAGATCCTTTTTGATAATGAGCAGATCTATCAGGTCATCCTCAATATCGTGATCAATGCCATTCAGGCCATGCCGGAAGGCGGCCGCATAACACTGACCACGGCTGAACAGGCAGACGGGGTGGTTCTTGAGATAACTGATACCGGTCTCGGTATACCCCCTGAAAACATAGAACAGGTTTTTACACCCTTTTATACCGGAAAAAACCGCGGCACCGGTCTCGGGCTGTCCATTGCAAAGAGTATCGTGGACAAACATCATGGTACACTTACGGTGGACAGTTCTGTTGGCGAGGGAAGTACGTTTCGCCTGACTCTGCCCCGAGGCGATGGAGCATGACATCTGCTCCGGCGGTAATGAAGAGAAGCGCACGTCCGGCACGGATCGGAGCCTGTGTCAGCGGACATGGATTTGGCCATGCAACCCGCACCATCGCTGTGCTCCAGGCTCTTGGTCAGCGCATGAACGTTGAACTCACTGTCGTGACCACAACCCCTGTGAGCCTGTATAAAGAATCCCTTGCTATGCCCTGTCGGTTTCACGCCTGCCCGGTTGATGTCGGGTTGGTTCAGCAAAGCGGACTCCTGGTTGATATACCTGCAACGCTAAAGATGCTTAGGGTGTTTTATCAGCAGGCAGAGCAGCAAGTGGCCCATGTGGCCGCTCTGTTGGCTGACTGTGATCTGGTGCTGTGTGATATTGCCCCGCTCGGTCTTGCTGCCGCAAAAAGAGCAGGAGTGCCGGCGGTTCTGATGGAAAATTTCACCTGGGACTGGATCTATGCGGCATATGCGGAACACTGGCCGCAACTGCGTGAACATATTGCACATTTTACTTCGTTTTTCGAACTGGCGGATTACCGTGTACAGGCTGTTCCGATTTGCAGAATGGTTCCCTGTGATCTTCAGGTGGAACCGATAGCGCGTCCATTGCGCAATCCCGAGCGACTTCGTAAACGTTTATTTCTCAAGCCTGATCAGCGGCTTGTGCTGTTAACAATGGGGGGAATGGGATTGGATCAGGTGCCGGTGACGCAACTGCTTGAGCAGGAAGATACCGTGTTCGTTTTGCCAGGATGGAGCCGGGAGAATGAATTTACCGCTAATTTGCGTTTTCTTGGCAGCGACAGCTCCTGGTATCATCCAGACCTTATGGCTGCGGCGGATTTGGTGGTGGGTAAGCTCGGCTATTCGACTGTGGCCGAAGCGTACCAGTCAGGAACACCCTATGCTTATGTTCCTCGAAAGGATTTTGCTGAATCAGCTGTGCTGGCATCCTTTGTCAGTGAGCATCTGCCGTCCCGGCAGATTGAGCCGGAGCTGTGGGTAAGTGGCGCCTGGGTCTCGATCCTGCCGCCTTTGCCGATCAGACAGGAACCGCTTACGAGCGGGCGGGCAACCGGCGCTGATCAGGTTGCAGAGTGGCTGGTCGGACTGCTTGATGGTGATGTTTAGCTCAACGATGACATCCAATGCCTTCCCTGCGTTGTTCAGCAGACTGGATTTTCCGGATCAATGCGGCTGTCATGACTCGGTTGAAGTAGCGTATTCCGGCAAATTCCCGGCTTTTAGTGTGTATCGCATCGGTCCTTCATGTTGCTGAGACAGACTGGAGAGTTTAACAGCAGGTGTATCTGTTCATCGTTTGCAGATAATTGGTATCTCAATGATAGAAAGGTTTTTATAGGGATCTTCTTCACTTCGGTTACTGTTCCTTTGCTTTTTCGCTTATGCTGAAATTCAATCTACACAGCCGATTCCATGTGCCGTTGAAAATAGCAGGTGTTTATCTGGTTGCGGCGATCCTTTGGATCCTTTATTCGGATGACCTCCTTCTGTTATGGACCCAGGATCCGGAGCAGGTTCAGAGCGTACAGACCGCCAAAGGACTGCTGGGTGCCACGGTTATTACGGTGGGACTGTTTTTTTTAATGAAACGGGAGATGGCCTTATCCGCCGCAACAACCGGGCACCTGCGAAAGAACAGACAGGAGTTGCTGGATATTCTTGACGCCATGCCGGTTGGAATTGTGCTCACCGACGGTACGGCCATCGAGTATATGAATATCAATTTTTCAGAACGATTCGGCTACGGTCTCGACGAGATACCTACCCGTGAACAATGGTTTCTCCTTGCCTACCCCGATCCGGTTTACCGGCGGGATCTTGTCGGTGCATGGTTTGAAGAGGTCGATGGTGCAAGAAAGAACAGAATGCCGATTCCAGCTGTTGAAACCATGATCACCTGCAAGGATGGTAAAGTCCGGCAGGCCATTGTGAATACACAGATCATCAATGATCAGATAGTGATTATCTATACGGATATCACTGAACGTGAGTTGATGCGAAATGAACTTATCAAGATCCAGAAATTGGAGTCCATTGGAGTACTCGCCGGAGGGATCGCCCATGACTTTAACAACATCCTTACTGGGATCATGGGCAGCATCACCCATGCCCGTACACTTATGGTTCCGGAACATGACGCAACCCAGCCTCTTATGGCCGCTGAAAAGGCAACAAAGCGGGCTGCTGAACTGACCAGACAACTGTTGACCTTTGCCAGCGGTGGTGAACCGGTAAAGAAGATTGTGGCAGTGCAGCCCCTGGTGGAGGAGGCGGTCACTCTGATGTTACGCGGCACCAACGTTCGCGGTGAGATACAGGTGGATGGAGATGTTCAGGCGATAGAAGCTGATGAAGGTCAGTTGACTCAGGTTCTGCATAATGTCATTATCAACGCAGTTCAGGCGATGGAAAGCGGCGGAATTCTGCGAGTACGGATTGAAAACCATCGTCTTGACACCAATGTGCCGGATCTTCCGAACGGTGATTATGTACAGATCACTGTCACCGATGAAGGGGACGGCATCCCGCCGGAGATTCTGGAACGCGTTTTTGAGCCGTATTTCACAACGAAAGAATTGGGCAGCGGTTTAGGACTTGCTTCAGCCTACTCGATCATGACCCGGCATGACGGACAGATCCGTATTGAATCAGCTGTGTCAGGCGGCACGGTTTGCACGTTGTTGCTGCCGGCCACAGAGCTGCCATTATCTTTGCCCCCGGCTTCACTAACAAAAACGCATCATGTCAGGCAGGAAGAAAGACAATATCCCATTCTGGTCATGGATGACGAGGCGATCATCCGTGACATGACCACCACCATGCTCAAGTATTTAGGCTATGAGGTCCACGCCTGTGAGGACGGTGAAACCGCTGTACAGTTGTACAAAGAGGCATTAGCCGAGGGTACCCGGTACGGTGCGGTGCTTATGGATCTCACTGTACCCGGAGGTTTGGGGGGGCTGGAAACCTCACGTCGAATTTTGGCGCTTGATCAGGATGCTTGTCTTGTGGTGTCCAGCGGGTACAGCCATGATCCGATCATGGCTGACTGCCGGGCCTATGGTTTTGCCGGCGTACTGCCTAAACCGTATACCATGGCCGACCTTGACCAGACACTGACTTCGGTGATGACAACACGGACTGCGTTTTAACTATCGGCGTACAGTTCCACTTCTCTTGTACCGTCATCCTGTTTTTTCGTAATGTAACTGTTAATGATCCTTAAGCCGGCTGAACAGTTGATTCTCTTTGTTCTTTACGGGTAACGGTGAAAGAGGTGGATAGTGGCCGGTTTTTTTGAAGCACTCGGGGAGCGTTTTCCTCCCATCATTTTTTTACTCGCACTTCTGTCAGCCTTCCCGCCGCTGGCAACCGATATGTACCTGCCTGCCCTGCCTTTACTGCAGCGGGAGTGGCAGGCGCCCCTGGTAACGATCAACCTTACTCTGGTCATTTTTTTCATCACATACTGTATTTTTATTCTCGTGTATGGACCCCTGTCAGATCGATACGGGAGAAAACCACCTTTGCTTGCCGGTGTGGGGTTGTTTGTGGTCTCTTGTCTTTTCTGTGCAATGGCACAGAGCACAGGCATGCTGATAGGCGGCCGTTTTGTTCAGGGAGCCGGTGCGGCCGCCGCCTCAGCCATTGTTTTTGCAATCTGCAAGGATCGTTTTGCCGGACAGCAGCGGCAGCGGATATTCATTCAGATCGGGGTTATCGTTGCCGCAGCACCGATGATCGCTCCGATTCTCGGCAGCTGGATTTTGGCACTGTGGTCGTGGCGTTGGATTTTTTTACTGCAGGCTGCCCTCGGCATTGTGGCGTTTATCGGTGTCTTGCGCATGAGAGAGTCGTTGCAGGCAGAGAGAGTACCCGGCTTTTCTGAAGTGGCGCAGAGTTATTTCCGTCTTTTTGGCAACAGACGTTATGTTTTATTGCTGGCCACCTTCGCCTGTACCTGTGTGCCGATTTTTTCTTTTATCGGCGGGTCTCCCGACCTGTATATAACCCGGCTAGGATTTACTGAACAACAGTTCGGTTATTTTTTCGGCTTCAATGCCCTGGCCTTTGTTTTAGCCCCCCTGAGTTTTTCGCGACTTGTCCGGTACGTCTCTCTTGAAAGGATTATGCCCGTCGCCTTTATCGGTATGCTGATTTCGTCCCTGTTTTTACTGTGTCCCTGGCTTTCGCTTCCCTGGCGACTAACTCTGCCCATGTTCTGTCTGACCTTCTGCTTTTCTTTTTGCCGGCCCGCCGGGAACAACCTGATTCTTGAACAGGTGCAACAGGATACCGGCGCTGCCTCGTCGTTCATGGTGTTCAGTTACTTCATGACCGGGGCTTTGGCGATGTGGGTGTTCTCCTTTGACTGGTGGGATAAAATTGCGGTGCTGGCCATCATGGGGATCGGTGCAGCATCCTGTACCCTCCTGTTGTGGCAGGTGGCACGAAAACGTGTGCTGTTACCGGGAAGAGAGTAGAAAAGGAGAACCGGGGATCAGTTTTCACCGATAAACATCTGAGTGGTAAGATCCCAGCAGGTAACGATACCGTTTCGCCACTTGGCGAGCTGGACGTTACCGTCCTGGGAAACGACGATGGCAAGAACATCATGGAGCGCATTGCAGAGATGATAAGCTGAACGATGCCGTGAGCCGTAACCTTCAATCTTGGCCAGCGTCACTATCTTCCCTTCAGCGTCACTCGCCTTGGCAACTTCTGTCAGCTTGTCCAGAGAGCCGACAATCATACCGCCAAAACCCAATGGACCGCGACTGCTGGTGACAACAGCACCGTCCACCGAGGAGAGAGAAGCAACGAACTGGGCATGCTCGTAAAGGGACTCTTCCAGGTCATAAACGGCTGATTCATGACGCAGACCGACATAATCCTGCCAGGTAATGATCTTGTCAGGATCATTGATGTCACCAAGAACGGTGGTGGCCAGTCGGATCGTGCGAATCATGAGCTGCTGTTGCCTCCGAATGGCCTCATCGTGCTGAAAACGGTATTTCAGCAAGATGTAGGATGATTCCTTGACAAGTTCATCCACTTCATCGTTTGGAAAGACGAGAAAAGTTCCGCCGTGCCGATTTGTCCGGGTGACACTGATGATGCGCTTAAGCAGCTGGAACTGTAGATTTTCGATGAACTCGTCTTCTACTTTGGCGACCGGATACAGCACGCTGGCCCGGAAGAGTTCGTGGATGTCCAGCAGGTTCTGACGGACCGGTTCAAAGAGCTTGGCCAGCCATTTGGATTGGAAGACATTGGCGCTGGAATCAAGCAGTGTGCCGCTGTTGAGAGTAACAATGATTTTAAGGCCTCTGCAGATCGTCAACACACCGGGTCCTGTGACATGAACAACAAAAGCATCCGGAAGCAGATTGGTTTTTTTGTTGCCGCCGCGTTCGAGCTGGAGCCAGCGTCTGCCGGAATTGATCAGTCCCCAGATCTGGAATCCCTTTTCGGGATGCGGTTCGATGCCGATAAGTGAACGTTCAAAATCCACAGCCGGTGAGAGGCGGCGGAGTTCGTACTCATTAAATGGTCGCGGACTTGAAAAGAGTAAACGGTGAAATCCTTTGGGCGGCCCTTGGTTCGCAGGAAAGACAGAGGGAGGAGCCAGGATGAGGCGCAGGGTTACCGGTCGCCCCTCTTCACGCATCATGCTCACCTGATAACAGGTCGAGATCAGCTGCTCCAGAGCTGCTGTCACAGGAAGCGCGGCCACCGGCATGTCAGGGGCGTCAGTTATTGCACCTGCCATGCTTTCCCAACGCTCATTGACAAGAGAAACAAGGTCGGCGGGATAAACGTGCATGTGTTCTGCGAAAAAGGTCTGAATTTACAGGGTCTTTTTAGAGAAAATATAATAAAACCATGAACTCTTTTATTTGTAAATCTATTTTCCTGTTGTATTTTTCAGGGATGCGGCACGGTGCGTTTAGTTTGTGAAATTGGTTGTTCTCCTCGGGTATTTGCGGTAGTAGAAAGCCTCATTTGTATCACCGCAGATCACTGCACATCGTTTGTCTCCAGATGAATAAACAAAAGCAAAAGAGTTGGTCATGAAGCACAGAGCAGGTGAAGTATTGGCAAACGTTGAGATCACTCAGGTTAAGGTTCCGGCGCACCCGATTCCAAAAGAGATGTCGGATATAGAAAAGGAAGCCTTACGAAAACGGATCAAAAAACTTCTGCAGGAACGTGATGCAGTACTGGTGGCCCACTACTACACAGAGAGTGATTTGCAGGATTTAGCTGATGAAACCGGTGGCTGTGTCGCCGATTCTCTCGAGATGGCCCGATTTGCCGCCGAACATCCGGCTCAGACACTGGTGGTGGCCGGAGTACGGTTCATGGGTGAGACGTCTAAAATTCTCAACAATGAAAAGCTGGTGCTGATGCCTGATCTCACAGCCACCTGTTCTCTGGATGAAAACTGTCCGATCGAGCTTTTTTCCGCTTTCTGCGATGATCATCCCGATCATACTGTTGTGGTCTATGCCAACACGAGTGCCGAGGTCAAGGCACGATCGGACTGGGTTGTCACATCCGGTATTGCATTGCCTGTTATCCAGTATCTGGCGGCTCGAGGTGAGAAAATTCTCTGGGGACCGGACCGGCATCTTGGTCGTTATATACAACAACAGACCGGAGCGGAGATGATTCTCTGGCCGGGGTCCTGCGTTGTTCATGAGGAGTTCAAGGCTGAAGCTCTGGAGCGGTTGCGCAAGCTTCATCCCGAGGCTGCGGTGCTGGTCCATCCTGAGTCACCGGAAGAGGTGGTCGCTCAGGCTGATGTGGTAGGCTCCACCACTGCTCTGATTCAGGCGGTACGGCGTTTGCCGAACAAAGAGTTCATTGTTGCAACTGATGCCGGTATATTTAACAAGATGCGGCAGTTCGCACCGGAGAAAATACTCCTAGGAGCTCCGACTGCCGGTGAAGGCGCCACCTGCGAGAGCTGTGCGCGTTGTCCGTGGATGGAGATGAACACTCTGGAAAAGCTCGCCTATGTCCTGGAAACCGGTGAAGGCGAGATCAAGGTTGCACCGGATCTGGCGGCCCGGGCTCGTATTCCGATTCAGCGGATGCTTGATTTTGCTAGGACTTTGGCAAAGTAGGGGTGCTTTGTCAGGGGCGCGATGCCACTGAAAAGCCGGCCGGTCGTTTGAACTTATCCGACAGTTTCCCGCGATGGGCGAAATCTGCCGTTGGCGAGATCCAGTCCCTGGAGGAGGATGCCGGGGTCTGTATACAGGTTGCTGATCAGGCCGCTCTGACGACGATTGATGAGCAGCCGGATCTCGGCACCCGGTAAAGTCAGCATCTCATAATCTGTGTCAGCATCGCCGGCTACCAGCAACGGCCGGTCCTTCAGAAGATGAGAAATAATTGCGGCCTTGCCCTCCCTGTAGGTCACAGGGTACCCGGAAGGATCTTGGATGGTCAGTACCTCACCGCTGTCCAGACCAACCCGGATCCCGTAGATGTGATCAGCAGGAACGGGAAAGCCGAGCCAGCTTACCGCTCCCTCCACCAGCCATTCGGCGCTTGCAGAAATCACATAGCGTTCAACTCCCTGCGCAGCCAGCTTGTGCATCAGGGCAAGCATTTCCGGGTAGGGGTGAAGGCCGAGCGGAAAGCTTGTTTCAATGCGACCGATTGGTTCCGGAGCCTCTGCTTGCATCCATTCTTCTGTCAATGCCTCACTCTGGGCCGCCTGGACGACCTCTATGGCAAAAAAACGCAGTTCATCAGTGGTGAATCCGGCCAGGAGTTTGGCCATGAACGGGAGTACAAAGCGAGGGCCCAGCCGGTCGTCTTTACGAGCCTGGTCGGTAAACCAGAGCAATAAGGCGGTGAACAGCTTGGCCTGAGGCAACCGTGCTGCCTGTTTGTTCCTGCCGAAAATAAGCAGTGGGAAGAGTGTTCGGTACGTTTCGACCAGAGTGGCAACGATCACAGGCAGCGGCCGCCCATCCAGCTGGATATCAGCATGGGGAAGAATAGCGGCAAGCTGTTCCGGAATCAGGCGATACTGGAGCCGCTGCAACTGGAAACGGAATACCGCCTGTCCTATATCGCGAAAAATACAGGTGTTATCAAAGTCAAAGACCGCGGCAGGCGGATTAGCTCTCGGCTGGATGGTTACGGCGGCTATCCAGTCCATGATGCAGGTCAGGTTTTCCGGGAACCAGTTCCCCTCACCGTTCGGCATTTCTGCAGATATCTGTGGTGTTGTTGCTGAAGAGCTCATCGTTTGTACTGTACGCAATAGGCCATCAGGCCCGGGTGTTTGTAGAGACCCACCGATTATGACGGCTTATATACGCTAAAGCGTTGCAGATTGCATGAATTATCTGGCCTGATCAGCCGGGAGTATCACGGTTTTCGTTTTTTTCGCTGTTGCCCGGCCGGAGACGGGGATTGGGCGGGGCGTCTATCCGCACGGATAATGGCGGCTTTCTGCTGTTCGCGACCGCTTTCACTCTTTTCAACAAAACAGGGCGCGTTGGTGAAGGGGTTCGTTTCAGTCCAGTACATCAGGGTGGACCATGTACCGGGGGTTGGGGTAAAGAGCTGTATCTGACGAGGCAGCAGATGGAGTTCCCGCTGGCAGAAGACGCGCAGCCTCTTCATGTCTTCAAGGCTGCATCCCGGATGTGCCGCGATAAGATAGTAGGTGAGAAATTGATTGAGTTCTTCTTCCCGGGTCAACCGGTTGAACAGGGTTCGGAATCTGAGGAGATCATCGGGTCCTGATTTACCCATGGCAGTCAGCACACCCGGATCACAGTGTTCCGGGGCGATTTTCATCTGACCGGAGATATGATGACGAATGACTTCACGCAGATAGGCAAGACCGGAGCGTTCGTCTTCAAGTATCATATCGTACCGTATACCTGAGGCAACAGCGACTTTTTTAATGCCTGGAACGGCTCGGAGCTGCTGCAGCAGATCAATGAGCGGTTCATGATTTATTTTGAGACTTCTGCAGATAGACGGGTAGAGACAGCGTTTGTCACTGCATGCCCCCCGAGAAAGTTTTCGTGTGCATTCAAAGCCATACATGTTAGCGGTCGGGCCGCCGATATCGGTGATCACCCCTCTGAATTTCGGGTGGGCTGTCAGAGTCTTTGCCTCCTGAACAATGGACTTGATGCTTCGGTTCTGGACAATACGCCCCTGGTGGACTGTGATGGCACAAAAATGACACTCACCATAACAGCCACGATGGGTGGTCAGAGCAAAGCGGATGGTATCCAGAGCTCGCACCTTTCCTTCCCGGCGATGAGAAGGATGGGCTTCACGTTCAAATTCAAGGGAGTGGATGGCGTCGAGCTCTTCTGTGGTTAAGGGCGGCTGTGGCGGATTGTGAACGAGATACCGATTGTTATGACGTTGTACAAGAGGGAGGGCGGTCAGGGGATCGCTGTTGTCATAAAAAGTGCGAAACATTCGGATGAATGCCTGTTTATCAGCTGCTGCCTCCTCATACGAGGGCAGTTCAAGGGCGGTGGGGATCGGTGCCGGTGCAGAGTAACAGAGACCGTGGATCGCTGAAGGTGATCGGCCGGTTGCCAGTGCCTGTGCAAGTTCAATCACACTCTGCTCCGCCATACCGTACAACAGATAATCTGCCTTTGCGTCAAAGAGGACAGGTCGCCGCACCCGGTTTTCCCAGGCGTCGTAATGGGCAATACGTCGGAGGCTGGCTTCGATACCGCCGAGAACCAGCGGGACCGTGTTCTTAAAATATCGACGGATGAGATTGGCGTAAACGATCACTGCCCGATCCGGCCGACGGGTGTTCCGGCCGCCCGGCGTGTAGTCATCGGTTTTGCGGGGACGGCCGGAGGCCGTCCGGTTGGCGACCATGGAGTCAATGGACCCCCCGGTGATGCCCCAGAACAGAGAGGGTTCACCCAGGCGGGTAATGTCGCGAGCAGACCGGTGATCGGGCTGAGCAATGATACCTACCCGGAAACCATGACGCATCAGGAGCTTACCGATCACGGCCACGCCGATAAACGGCGAGTCGATGTAGGCGTCTCCGGTGACGAGGATCACGTCAAGCGTCTGCCATCCCAGATCAGTCATTTCTTCACGGGTACAGGGGAGAAACATGAGCTTATGGTGTAAAGAGGAAAAGTATGCAAAAATCGTTATCGGACATCCGGAAAGATACCTCTGCAGAGCACTTTTTAGTGCGGTTATAGTCGATGCAGCCGGAACTGGAATCCAGTTACAATAAGCAGTAGCCTCTGCTGGACCAAGAGGGTCCCCCAGCTTTATTCAACTTCCCACCCTTTTTATGCTTTGCCGAAGAATACGGCATGCTTTCAGAGAAAAATCTCCATGAGATCATGGATGTCTGCTAAGTGCAGCTGTCGTTCCCTTTGCATCAGCGAACCGGATGATGAAAGGGCGACGTACGTTCTGTCTTTTTAGCTGAAAGCGTCTGCTATGACTGCCGCCCTGCTGCAGGACCAGGAGCTGCCCTGTCCAATCAGGACACATCTTCTGTTGGATGCACGGAAATGATCTTGACCTGTTGCGAATGTTAGGAGTTTAATACAACGCTGCTGCTCCGGATATCGGAGGAAATCAGAATCACTGCCGGCTGCCCGACCAGCCGAAGGAGATAGCATGACAGAACCTGTAACTGATCCGGCCAGTCTGGATTTTTTCTCAGCAGCTTTTCTGCTGCCCAATATCGGTGCTCCTTTTCTTGTTGGCCTGGCTGTGGGGTACTTTGCCAAAAAGGTATTTAAAGTAGCCCTGTTTCTGGGCGGAGCAGCGTTGGTCTTGTTGTTTGTCACCGAATACTATGGAATTACCAGGCTTGACGACCAGGCACTCCATCAGACGGCGCAGGCGGCAGCTGACCTGGCCAATCAGTCAGGGAGTTTTCTCTATCATCGTCTGTCAGATCTTACCTGGAAAGGTGGTAGTGCAGTCGCCGGATTTCTGGCGGGTTTGAAGATAGGCTGATAATCTGCCCTCCCGCTGTACAGCTGTTTTTTGACAGTGTGATCGGCAGCCCGTCACATCGCATCATTCCTTTGAAACACATCCGCACAACCACCGAAAGGAATGAAGTGCATTGTGACGGGATCAGCTTCAGTCCCCTGAATTTTAACAGTGTTACATCCTGTGCCTGAAACCAACAGTCTTTCACACCCAGGAAATGCTGTTATTTCCGCCAGTAATTGTTCGCTGCAGCCACGGTTTGAAAGTTCAGTGCTACGACCTGGGAGGCGGCAATCAGTGAATCAGCATTGGTGGAGTACTCCGGCCGAAGTCTGTGAAGAACTTCTGCATCCGGTTGTGTGTACTTGACGCCACGACGACTTAAGGTGATGGCAAGCTCGAAACCTTCTTGCGGTGTGTCGGTGAGCAGCGTGGTAAGCCATGTGTCAGCCATAATCAGACCCTCCTATTGATTGTTGATACGTCTCCGGGATCAAAAAATTTTGAT
>JAAYDD010000043.1 GCA_012729435.1 Desulfobulbus sp. | reverse complement strand
AATATTCTTAAGCTGAATGATTGAGCTGGAGATGGTTTTTCCCCAGTATTTCTTGCATGTTTTGACCATTCCGTAGGGGAAACCATGCAGAGAAACATCAAAGATATGGCCCCCGCGTTTAAACCAGGTGGCAAGTCCGCCCAACTGCGTGTGCTGCTCCAACAACAGCACCGAATGGCCGGAGGCTGCCAGGCGATTGGCACTGGTCAATCCGCCAAGGCCTGAACCGACAACAACGACATCATAATAGGACTGTATCCGGTCCCCTGACTTACTGTACATTCTGCTCCGCTTGATTACCGGTAACCGGTTCAATGATTCCGGCTGGAAAGTCTCTCTTCACATTCAATTCAGTCCGCATACGATCGTTTCAGGATATGCTGATTCACGATTGTTATGCCGCTGAGCATTGCCCCGATAATACCAAGAAAGCCCTGGTCTGTTCCGGCAAGATAAAGATTGGGCCAAGGTGTCATCCCGTTTTTTATCTTAATACTGCTGCCGTAGACTGCACCTTGTGCCTTCCGGGTGTACCGCTCAATGGTCACCGGTGTAAAACTGTCCCGGTAGACAACAGATGAACGGTACTTCCCGATCATTTCCTCGCTTGCGGTGATCGCGGCTTCAGTCCACTGCTGTTTGATCTGGGAATAGGATTCGGGAGCAAGTCTTCTCCACAATGAGTAGTTGGCAGGATGAGTCATACGGATCTGCAGAGGGTCAGCCGACTCCAGGCCTGCAAAATTCTGTGAAAAACAAATAACACCCCAGGACAGGTCGAGATAATCTTCCGGCCTTCTATACTTCAGCTCCGCCCCCTTATGATAGAAGAGAACCGTACGATCCGGAGGAAGCGAAGCAGAGTGCATCCGTGGAACCAGAGCCATAATCTCCATGAAACTCATACGTCCGATGTATGGCTGCGGGGACGCCGCCCAGCTGACAAGACGCATGGTTTCCGGAATCCCGGCGGTGGACAGTACCACCCGGGCGGTCACGACCTCCCCGTTTGCCAGCAATGCTCCTGTAACCCGACCGTTTCCGGTCAACAGTTCGACAACAGGGCTTTTCAGACGCAGCTCACCGCCGAACTCACGGTACTGACGCAACAACAGTTCAAGAAAATCACGGATAGTGCCGGACGGACGGAAAAGACCTTCCACAAAGATGGCCCGGAACATGATCACAAACTGATCCAGATCCATGTCGTCTTCTTCAGCATTACCGTAAATCATCAGTGGCAGGAGCAGCATATCAACGAGCTTCTGTTCCTGAAGATAATGGTCAAGAAACTGACGGGCAGATCGCCGGGGTCCGGGAGTGAAGGGATCGTGATCTGCTATCTCCTCTTTTAATTGCCGGAACCGGTCGATGGCTCCCGGGAATTCCCGGGCGATTTCCGCCTCAAGCACAGCCGGATCATTGGTGAACAGAAGTGATTGCCCGTTGAAATAAATTTCGGAGGCAATCTGTTCACGCAGATCAAACTGTCTGCGTCGAAGATTCAGCTGGCGCAGCAGTTTATTTAAAGGTGCATGCTTTTGCCCTGCAGGTGCAAAATTTGTCATGGCATGCAGCCCGGTCTCAAATAAACGTCCCTGTCTGAAATAGTAGGAGTTTAACCCGCCCGGATGACTGTGCTGCTCAAGAACGAGCGTTTTTAGACCGAATCGTGCGGCCCGGATACCCGCGGCGATTCCGGAAAGACCTCCTCCAATGATGAGAAGATGATACACTGCCCTGTTCCCTGTTAACGAAAACCGGATCTCCCGATAATGCCAATGCGCGAAGAACCGGGGGATCAGACGTCTTTCAGCTTGGGCTCCAGATAGGAGATACAGCTGGTCAGCGTGGCGAGTTGAGGATACTCCTCCTCTGGAATCTGCAACTTATAGCGCTTGCGCAACTCCATCACAATATCAAGAAAATCCATGGAATCCAGGTCGAGTTGGTCACGGAGCGGTGCGTCAGCATCAAGGGAGGAAAAATCGGCTTCATCATCAATATCAGCTATGATTTCAAGGAGGGTATCCTTGATTTCGTTACGGGTCATTTTGAACTCCTCTCCAGCAAACAAATACAAGTACAACACTCAACAAAAACAGGTAACCTATCACACCGCCATCTAGCCTGCCACAAATCTCTCGACAATGACCACGGAATTTATGCCGAGCATGCCAAACGAATTGTTCAGGATGGCGTCTACCCGGTCAAGCTCGACCGGTGGGCCTGTGACCAGGTTGGGCAGCGTACACGCAGGATCAAGATTGTCCAGATTGATTGTGGGATGAACAAGATTGTCGGTAAATGCCGGCAGGTTTCCGGCCAGCTCAAGAACACCGGCAGCACCCATGGCATGCCCTATGGTCGACTTGGTGTTATTGATCCATGTTGCCGGACAATCTGAAAAAACCTCACGGATGGCCTTGCACTCTTCAACGTCCCCCTGCTTTGTCCCGGTGGCATGGGCATTGATGATAGTAATGTCTGCCGGAGCAAGACCGGCCTTTTTAAGAGCAGCCTCCATGCACTGCTGCTGTCTTGGCCCGTAAGGCAGAACAAAGTCCCGCGCATCCGAATTCATCGCATACCCGGTGATTTCGCCATAAATAGCGGCATTCCTGGACAACGCACGATCCAGTCGCTCGAGGACAAATACGCACCCTCCTTCAGAAATGACAATGCCGTTACGATCGCGATCAAAAGGTCTGCTGGCTCTGGTTGGATCTGAATGGGTTGCCAGCGCACCTTGAGCCTGAAAAGAGGCAAAAATGCCAAAAGACCCCACACACTCCGAAATACCTCCGCAAAGCGCCAGCTCAACTTCACCTAACCGGAGCATCTGCACACCCTGAATCAGGGCTGCATTACCGGCGGCACAGGCTGCACCGATGGAGTAGTGCGGTCCGGTGATATGGAGATTCATGCTCACTTCACCGGCGGGATTGTTGAGAACTGTACGAGGATTGTGATGATGTGTCCAGTAGTTGACGTCATAGTCATACAAACTGATGTTATAGACCTCGTTTTCAGTCTCCACGGTTCCATGCTCGGTCAGACCGATGTAGACACCGGTACGCGCGCGGTCATAGATCGAGAAATCAATACCCGCATCAACGAGGGCCTCGTTAGCGCAGTAGACGCCAATGCATCCGGCACGGGTGCCGCGTTTATTTTCTCTTTTTTTACGATAACGGGTTTCTTCAAACCGACACAGACCGGCCGGATACACACCCATATAACGCAAATCAACGGTGCTGATTCCACTCACACCGGCCAGAAGATTCGCACGGAACTCCGTCAGATTACCGGCTCCCGGTGCGGTTAACCCCACACCTGTGATCACTATCCGCTGGGCAGGAGCGAGTTCAGACACGGATCAGCCCCTTGATGATACTGGGTACGCTCTTGATTGCCTCATCAAGTTTATCTGCCATAGGTCCCCCGGCCTGTGCCATATCCGGCCGGCCACCACCTTTGCCGCCCACGATTGTCGCCACCCGGTTGACCAGATCTCCAGCGGTGATGCGATCGACATGTTTCTTTCCAACCATAGCCAGCAGGGCAGCCTTGCCTTCAAACTCACCACCGAGCACTATAATACCGTCAGGTAACCGATCTTTGATCTTATCACCGATTTCCCGCAGCGTTTTCGGCGAATCCAAAGACACCCGCCCTGCCACCACCTGAAGACCATCTATCTCTACCCGCCCGGCGAGCAGTTGATCGAGGTCAGACAGAGCCATGCTCGCATTCAGTGAGGCGATCTGTTTTTCCAGTTCCTTCTGACGTTTAAGCAGCCCCTGGATCTTATCCACCGCACCTTCAATCGGACCGGAAATAGCCGCACTGACTGCTGCGGCCTGCCGGGCGAGTTCCTGTATCCAACGAACAGCAGCAGCACCGGTCATGGCTTCGATCCGCCGCACTCCGGCAGCGATACCTGTTTCCATGACAATCTTGAAAAGACCTATATCACCGGTCATCCGGGCATGAGTGCCGCCACAGAGTTCCTTACTGAACGCACCGATACTGACGACCCGGACCTCTTCACCGTACTTCTCGCCAAACAGGGCTGTCGCCCCTTCACTGAGGGCCTGTTCACGCGACAACAGCGCCGTCTCAACCGGAACATTCTGGCGAATTTCGTCATTGACTAGCTGTTCAACCGTACAGATTTCTGCATGGGTAAGCGGAGAAAAATGAGTAAAGTCAAAACGAAGCCGGTTATGGTCAACAGAAGAACCTGCCTGCTGGACATGATCGCCCAACACTTTTTTCAAAGCTGCATGGAGTAAATGGGTGGCCGTGTGATTCAGCACCGTATCGTTGCGACGCTCTGCAACGGTCAGTTCCACAGGGGTTCCGACAGTGAGGGTTCCCTGCACTAATTTACCCTCATGCAAAATCAATCCATCGACCGGAGCAAGTGTGTTCTCCACAGCAAAGCGTCCATCTGGCCAGGTGATCTCTCCCTGATCACCGATCTGACCGCCTGATTCCGCATAAAACGGTGTCTGTGCAGAAAACAGGCGAAGTTCTTCCCCGGCCTCCGCCCGCGTTACCAGCTGACCGTCGGCGTTGATGATCCCTTCAACTGTTGACACCCCCTGCAGTGTTCCGTATCCGATGAACTCAGCCTTCTTTCCCTGACGACCCAACTCGACAACGCCGGGTTCCAGATGCTCGACATCACTTCCTTTCCAGGATTTACGTGACTGCTCACGCTGCTGTTCCATGGCATCGACAAAACCGGGCTCGTCAAACGCAATCCCCCCTTCAATGGCTATGTCGCGGACAATATCCACAGGAAACCCGTACGTGTCATAAAGTTTAAAGATAAAGTCTCCCGGAATTACAGCACCGCTGCCATCCTGTTTTTTCAACCGACGGATCTCCTGATCAAGCTTGTTCAGTCCGTGATCCAGGGTTTCCCCAAAGCGTTGTTCCTCGTTACGGACGACCTTGTCCAACAGTTGACGGGTTTTGTTGAGATGGGGATAGGCATGGTGCATCTCCTCGGTCACCAGAGCACAGACTCCGGGGAAAAACGAGGTCAGACCGAGTGAACGGCCATATCGGATCGCCCGACGCATGATTCTCCGGAGGACATAGCCCCGTCCTTCATTGGACGGCAGCACACCGTCGGCAACAAGGAAAGCGGTGGCTCTGGCATGGTCGGCAATAACCCGCATCGAGACATCATCTGCCGTATTGGCATGATACTGTTTACCGGAAAGCTTTGCCACATAGTCAATGATCGGTGTAAACAGATCACAATCGTAGTTGTTCGTCTTTCCCTGGAGAACCGCAGCCACTCGTTCCAGACCCATGCCGGTATCAATGGAAGGTTTCGGCAGCGGGGTCATGACACCGTGTTCATCGCGATAAAACTGCATGAACACAAGATTCCACAGTTCGAGAAAACGATCACAATCGCAACCCAAGGCGCATTCCGGTCGTCCGCATCCGACTTCAACCCCCTGATCAATATGAATTTCCGAGCAGGGACCGCACGGGCCGGTGTCTCCCATGGCCCAGAAATTGTCCTCTTCACCCATACGAACAATTCTGCCTTTGGGCAAAGTATCTACCTGCTCCCAGAGAGCGTACGCCTCATCATCGTCGGTATAAACCGTGACCCAGAGTTTCTGCGGATCAAAGTGCAGTATTTCCGTCAGGAATTCCCACGCATAGGCAATGGCCTCTTTTTTGAAGTAATCGCCAAAGGAAAAATTGCCGAGCATTTCAAAAAAAGTATGGTGACGGGCCGTATAACCTACGTTTTCCAGATCATTATGTTTACCGCCGGCCCGGACACTGCTCTGTGCAGAGGTGGCCCGTACGTATGGCCGGCTCTCCTCTCCCATGAACACTTTTTTAAACTGCACCATTCCGGAGTTGGTGAAGAGAAGCGTAGGATCATCGTGGGGAACCAGCGACGAGGCTGGAACCCGGGTATGCCCTTTACTTTCAAAAAATTCCAAAAAACTCTGTCGAATTTCGTTACCTGTCATCTTGTCAATAAGCAGTAATTGTTCAGGGATGGCGCCCCTTCAGGGCACCCCAGGTATACTTGCCCGATGCAGCCGGATATCACACTCAGGCGCAGATGTCGCATTCTCACCACAAAACAATCATGATACCATGAAATGAAATGTTGGAAAGAAAAAACGACCTTTTATCCGTTGATAACAAAACAGGCGGAATGCCTGGCACTCCGCCTGTTCATCTTACTTTCTATCAATCGCCCATCCGAAGGGCACTAACTTCAGATCAGAAGAGCAGCGATCAACCCAACTTTTT
>JAAYDD010000042.1 GCA_012729435.1 Desulfobulbus sp. | reverse complement strand
TCCTGGATGCACCTCAAACCGATCCAGACTCCAATCGCTCCACCAGCGTGTTCCATCCCGATAGCTTTGCTGTTTTGCCCGGGCTAACTGTCTGTACCAGGGTAATGTTCTTTTGGGGTCACAACGGAGATAATGATGGTAAATCATCCTGGCGCTGATCGGCAGGAGCTTGGGTGTTTCCTCTGTATGCTTTTGCAGAACCTGCTTTAACGCCCTTTTGGGAAGCGTATCAAGAACAACCAGTCCCATTCCGTGATGAAACCGGGTTTGTCCGGTCGACCCTGATCCGATGCGGGAACCGAGGTAACGCTTGCCATAGAGACTGTGAAAAGATGCGATATCAAACAAAATAGCGAGCAAATCATTCTTTCGCTCGTTCATATCTGTCCGTTCTTTCTGAAGCCTGGCCAGAAGCGTCGCGTTGCCCGACTGTGCGCCCAACTCTTCGCAGCGTTTTTCCACAGCCAGACGTGCCTGTTCATAATCCCAGATAATGGTACGAATCACCCGTTTAAGGGTGATAACATTGTCCTCATTCAGTGCTTTCTGCAGTTCGTAGATCAACCTGTAGTTTCGTTCCGGACTCATGATATCCACAGCTTCACCTGAAAAACCGCTGTCTTTCATCGAGGCCAGCGCCGTCATACCATGAACGGAATCTTTAAGATTAAAAACTTCGACGTGTGTTATTTTTCCCTGACAGTCATAGAGGAGTTCCAGTGCATCCTGCACTGTGCAGTTACTCAGATTCAGAGTAAAGCGTGAACCAGAATGCATGGAGGCAAGGCGGGTAAGCAGCTCGGAAGGCGTCAGATAAAACAGGGCCGGCATGTCGTCCGCATAAGGGACAGTCGGATCCCGAAGCTCCGGGTTGTTTGCCGGTTGCAACAATCGGGAGATGCAGCCCTGCCGGTTCAATTTCGCCATTTTGTGATTCCATGCCTGCAGAGCTTCCTCTTTCTGCCGACTATCGGCAATAGCCGTGTTCTCCTCTTCAATCCGCCGCTTCTCTTTCTGTAGCAGATCAGTGTAAATCTGATAGATATATCTGGTGAGATGCAATAAAGACGGCTGACCGGTCCCGACAAACTGAAGAAAAACGGCCTCATCCAGAGGTTCGCTTTCGACACCTAACTCCCGGTCAAGATCCAGACGATGAGAATCGTTAAAGATTCTCAGAACTTCAAACACATATTTCTGCTGATACCGTGAAACATCTCTTCCCAGGGCCATTAACTCCCGGACTGAGTCTTCACGGAGAAACTGCAAGACACTCTGTCGATCAAAAAAACCCTCGAGCTCCCAGAGAAAACGCACGAACTTGTTACGAAACCTTGCGGACAACTCGATACCGATGCGCACATGAATATCAAGGATGGCAGCGGCTTCGAGCAACTCCTCGGCCACTTCCTCATCCACATGGTTGTAATAGACGACCGTCAAACGCCGGATACCTTTGATCCATGCGTCCATCAGCAAATGGGTCGGTGACTTCCGACCCTTGGTGTTCGCATCATGAACACGATCGTCAAAGGCACACTGATTCCAGTCTTCGGGCATTTCCAGCAGATGATATTTTGCCAGCTCCTCTCGTACGAGCAGTGGTTTACCTGTATACACCTTATGAAAATCGTGAGCGAGTTCCAACTGCCGCAGAGGGTCGCCCTGGCTGCGGACCAGCTCTTTCATGATCTGCATGAGGACACGGGCTGTGTTTTTATGGTAGTAGGAAGTGGCGGAGCTGAAGACCTCGTCACGCAGGATGCGCAAAGCCATGATCCGGTCACCGGCTTTACCGGTCTCAAGAGAACCGAGCAGGCCGGCAATGGCGTAAGCGATCCGCAACCCGCTGGGAGCAGCGATTTCCTTGATGCCGCGGGGATGCATATAAGGGGTCATCAACGAGTCGGCATACTGATCCCGAAAATCCCGTTTAAAAACATCATTGACAATGTCAAGTAACCTGTAATCGTTGTCATCAAAAAACAAAGGAAAGACGGTTCGTCGCACGATGCCTGCCCTCATTGAAGAAAACGGTCTCGTTCGGCGAGCAGATACTGAAGAATGTTATTGCCGGGAAGGGGCGGGGAGAAGTAATAGCCCTGGACTTCGTGGCAGCCCATGGCATCAAGCCGAAGCAGCTGTTCCTCGGTTTCCACGCCTTCAGCAACAACATTCAGATGCATCTGCTGACTGATGGCGATGATGGTGGCAACAATACCGCTGTTCGCCTCAAGGTCGTCAACAAACTGTTTGTCAATTTTCAGAGTGTTCACAGGCATTTTGCTGAGAGAGCCGAGCGAAGAGTACCCTGTACCAAAGTCATCGATGGAAAAGTAGATGCCCAGCTCACGCAGCCGATGCATAATTTTAAGGGTGTAGGTCACATCGTGCATTGCCGTAGTTTCTGTGATTTCAAACTCCAGATAATGTGGATCAATCTGAAAACGCCCGATAAGATC
>JAAYDD010000041.1 GCA_012729435.1 Desulfobulbus sp. | reverse complement strand
GGACATCCGGCTCGGGCCGTCGCTGCCTGCCTTTGTCAGCCCGGATGTACTGGAGTTTCTGGTGAAGACCTTTGATATCAAACCGATCGATACACCGGAAAACGACCTCAAAACCATACTGGGGTAAATCGTTTTAGTTAAAAAAGGAGATGCCTCCCGGTTGCAGGTTTTTTGCAGCCGGGAGGCTTTTTACATGAACCATGGATAACAATCACAAGACGTATCTCGTGCTCCCTCAATTTGATGCTGGTTTACTGAGTCCTGAAGATCTGGAATATCTGGCCGCTCTGGCGCGAAAGTACAATGTTCCAAAGACAAAGATCACCGGTGCACAGCGTGTCGCCTTTCTGGGAATGAAGCCGGAAGCCCTGGATGCACTGCGTAAAGAACTGCATCTTCCGGATACGTTACCGCACAAGCGAGGACAGCTGCATTATGTGCAGGCCTGTCCGGGTAAGACCTGGTGCCGTTACGGTCACCGGGATGCTTTGAGTTTAGGAGAAAGGATCAGGGCGATCGAATTGACCGGTCCTTTACCGGCCAAGGTCAAGGTCGGCATATCCGGCTGTCGTTTTAACTGCTGTGAATCATGGGTCCGTGATGTCGGTCTTACCGGAGAAAGCACAGGATGGCGGCTTACTTTCGGGGGAAACGCCGCAGGCCGCCCCCGTATCGGTGATGTGATTGCCCAGGGATTGACCGATGAAGAGGCGGTGACGCTGGTGACTGCAACACTGAATTACTATATCCGGGAAGCCAGGTTCAAGACCAGGTCCGCACGTTTTGTGGAACGGTTTGGTATTGATGCCTTGAAAAAGGCGGTTCTCGGTTGAGGAACAGCCATTAAAGAGTAAGCAGGTATTATGAAAGTATTGCGAAAGATTATAAAGATAGATGAAGAGTTGTGCGACGGATGCGGCCTCTGTGTCCCGGACTGTGCCGAGGGATCATTGCAGATCATCAACGGAAAGGCCCGTTTGGTAGCAGACAACCTCTGTGACGGATTGGGCGCCTGTCTGGGGTCGTGCCCGACCGGAGCTCTGCAGATTATAGAACGTGAAGCTGATGCGTTTGATGAAGAGGCTGTACAACGCTATCTGGCTTCCCTGCAGGAAAAAACGATCGACCCGGTCCCTCCCCGGAGTTCGGGATGCCCGTCAGCCCAGCTGCAGACCTTTGCACCGTTGACATCCTGCCAGGCAGCCAACGTTCCCAGTCTGCAGACAGGTTCTGCGCTGTCCCACTGGCCGGTGCAGATCCGGCTTATTCCGCCGGCAGCTCCGTTTCTTGAAAATTGCGATCTTCTGGTGGCAGCAGACTGCACAGCTGTTGCCTATGCCGGTCTGCAGGATGATTTCATCACCGGCCGGGTAGTGATGATGGGGTGCCCGAAGTTTGATGATCAGGAGCTCTATGTCAGTCGGTTCACCGAGATCTTCCGTACCCGCAAACTCAAATCGCTCACTATTCTGATCATGGAAGTGCCCTGCTGTCATTCCATGCTCCAGATCATTAAAACAGCTCTGGCCGCTGCCAAACCTGATTTTCCGATCCGTCAGGTGGTCGTTTCCACACGCGGCGAGCTTATGGAAGACTCTGTCTGGTAAAGTAGTTGGGTCAGCAACGGACGGTCAGTGTCCGTTGCAGTGTTTGATTGCCCTGTTATGGAGAAGGGCGTAAGCGGCAATTGCAGAGGGTGTACCCCATGAAAGCCGGGGCTGTTTCCAGACCCCGGCTGTGTTTCATGCAACGTGAAAGCTGTACAGTTCTTTTCTGTTGAGCTGTTGTATCTCTTTTTGCGGTGATGGTGTCATGAAGAGCAATCTTACCTTGATCGGTATGCCGGGGGCGGGGAAGAGTACTGTCGGCATAATCCTTGCCAAGAATCTGTCACTCGGATTCATTGATACTGATGTGCTTATCCAGATCAACCGCCAGAAATCGCTGCAGCAAATTCTTGATGACAGCGGTCATCTTGCCCTGCGGGCCATTGAAGAGGAGGAGATTCTCAAACTCAATGTCCACAATCATGTGATAGCCACCGGTGGCAGTGCTGCGTACAGCGAAAAGGCGATGCAGCATCTTAAAGAGATATCGACCATCATTTTTCTTGACGTCTCCTTTCAGGAGATCAACCGTCGTATACGTAATTTCGATTCACGCGGTATTGCCAAGGCCAAGGATCAGACCTTTCAGGAACTCTACGATGAGCGCCAGGTGCTGTATCGAAGACATGCCGAGTTGATCGTGCCCTGTGACACTATGGATCAGGAGGAGGTTGCCGCTCATATAGCCCGGGCGATCGGACGTTGAGTCTGTACAATCAGGTGTATGTTATCTCCTTCCTGGAGACGTTCGACTCCTGCTGTTGATCTGCACCGTGTATATCAGTTCCGCGGTTCTTTATTTTACCACTCCGATCACTTCCGAAACGTATCAGCCATACCGAACTCGATCGGAACCCAGGCGTAGCTTTCCGGCCCGTCAGTACGCACATGCCCGATACCCGGGAAGGGAAGATGCATTCCAGCCACCAGTATTTTTGTCGCTGCCGTCTCCTGCAGGAGTGCTTTCCGGGTGACTTCCGCCTGTTTCGGGTCCACATCAAAGTCGATGGAGACGGCAGGATGACTGAACTGAACAGCGTGTACATGGACAACATCCCCCCAGATTAAGAGCTGTTGTCCCTCGGAATCCACCTTGAAGGCCGTATGACCGGGTGTATGCCCTTCGGCCCTGATCGCTTCAATTCCGGGGACCACTTTCCCATGGCTGAAGGTTTTCCATTGACCTGAACGCTGATAAGGTGCTGCTGCCTCCTGTGCAATCTTGAAAAACGGTTGTGCTTCAGTCGGTGCAGCTGCTGCCTTTTGTTCGGACAGCCAGTAATCATGTTCAGGCTGTGCAACCCGGACTGTCGCCTTGGGAAAGAACGGTCTGCCTTCTGTATCAACCAATCCGCCGACGTGATCACCGTGCAGATGGGTAAGAAGCACTGTATCTATCTGATCGGCGGTATAGCCAGCGGCCTTCAGATTGGTCAGCATTCTGCCCAGAGCAGGTCCAAAGAAGTGTCCGGCGCCAGCATCGATCAGGACAAGGCTGGTGCCGGTATTGATCAGATAGGCGTTGACAGCAGTCTGCATCTTCGGGTTACCGACAAACATCCGGGCCAGCAGCTGATCGATATCCTCCGGTTTGCTGTGATGAAGAAGTGACTTGTCCAGTTCAGTTGTTCCGTCGTATAGGGCAGTGACCTCAAACCGGCCGAGTTGTATCCGGAAATAACCGGGAACCTGTGTCAGAACTTGGGGGACCTGCGCCAGACAGAGGGATTGAAAACAGAAGAAGAGACAGAGTGTGGTCAGCACACAGTGACGGAAATGGGGCAGCATGACTGAGCTCCTTTTATTGTGAGTGGTTTCAGATGATTCCGGTCAACGGATCGGACACCTCCTGCTGTCCCGGCCCGGGTCAGCGCAAAATAAAACCGAGTACCTTTAATTCCCTGGCCCAAGGCGCCCAAGGACCGGACAGAAAGGATGCGGTCATCTGTGTGGAGTTGAAAAGAACAGCAGCATCCTGATCAAGATGGCATTTACGATCGTAGTTCGTATGACTGATGCGCAATTTCCAGGTATTCATACCCTGGGGAAGGACCTCTTCAACATAGACAGGGTGGCCGGTGGGCATGCCGCGGCGAGCGTTTCTGTCCAGCACCATGACTGATCCGGCAACCGGCTCGGAGGTGGTGGCCTTTTTGTTCTTTGCACAGGCAAACCATTGCACCGGGCTTGTGTCTCCAAGTTTACAGGTGGCTATACCGGTGCGACAGCGCGCGTAGATCAGGCTCTGCGGCTGGCAGCGACCCGTGGTTTTCACAACCCTGGTCACGGTTGTCGCGGGTCTGTCTGTTCTTTTGGTCGCACCTTTTTTTGCAAGATGGGCAGATGCTGGTTTCTTTGTTGCCGGGACGTGCTCTCTGATCACCTTTGTGGTGGTTGTTCCCGGCTGGAGGCGATAACAGGAGGCCCGGTTACGTTCACTCTCCAGAACAAACCGTTCCCTCGCGCTGATGGTGGATTCAGGTGCAGCAGGACTTTTTGCTGCTGGTTTCGGGACATGACTTCTGGTCTTGTCGTCCGTCTGTACAGCGGTCGGGGAAGCAGTCTTTCCGGGTAATGGCCTGGAGGTGCTGCAGCCGGCGATACCAAGAGCGGCGATTGCCAGTACAAGAGAGAGGAGGTGAAAACCGGATCGGTTCATGGACGGGCTCATCTGAAAGTCAGGTGGTCGGGGTGAGGCAGCCGTCAGCCAGGGTGAGACAGTGATCCATGGCTCGGGCCAGGTTCATATTATGGGTCACCATGACCACCGCTAACTGCAACTGGCTGCTCAGTTCCTGTAACAGTTCAAAAACCCTGTTGCCACTGGCGGTGTCCAGGTTGCCGGTCGGTTCATCGGCAAGGAGCAGAGCCGGATTCATGATAAGGGAACGGGCCAGGGCAACACGCTGCTGTTCACCACCGGAAAGTTCACCGCTGCGGTGTTCCAGTCGTTCTCCCAGACCGACCTGTTTTAACAGATCAATGGCTGCACTCCGGAGTTCGGTATGTGAACGGCCGTGGATGAGACCGGGCATCATCACGTTTTCCAGGGCTGAGAATTCGGGAAGAAGGTGATGAAACTGGAAGATGAAACCGATGTGGCGATTACGATGTTCAGCCAGGCCCTGCTCAGTTTTGCCGGTCAACTCAACACCCCGGAACAGGAGATTTCCCGAGTCCGGAGCATCAAGGGTGCCAAGGATCTGAAGCAGGGTGGTCTTCCCTGATCCGGAAGCACCGACAATGGCGGTCATCTCACCTGGTTGCACGGTCAGGTTAACCCTGTTGAGCACAGTAATGGTGTCATGTCCGCTCGGATACGTTTTGCAGAGGTCAACAGCCTGGAGAAGCGGTGTATTATTCATAGCTGAGGGCCTCGGCAGGGCGGATCCGCGATGCCTTCCACGAGGGATAAAGTGTCGCGACAAGGGTGATGAGCAGAGCGGAGACAGCAATAACCGTTACATCAAACGGTACCACCTTAATGGGCATGGTGGACATGGGATAGACATTGCTGGGCAGTTCAATGATCTTGTAACGCTTGAGCAACGCACAGAGACCAAGACCGCTGATCATCCCCAGAAACGTGCCCACCAGTCCGATGATCATACCCTGATAGAAAAATATGCGCATGATGGCCTTGGTGGTGGCGCCCATGGATTTGAGAATGGCGATATCCCGGTTCTTTTCCATGACCATCATGATCAGCGCGCTGATGATGTTGAGCGCGGCTACCAAGATAATCAGATCAAGCGCAATGAAAATACCGAGCTTTTCCAGTTTGAGAGCGGCAAAGAGATTACGGTTTAACTGCATCCAGTCACGTACCGAATAGCCGGAACCGAGTGCCTGCTGGATGGCGGCTGCTGTACGGTGGGCAGCGTCGATATTCTGCACCCGTATCTCAATGCCGTGCACACCCTGACGCAGGTCGGTGAGGCTGCGCGCAGTCTCCAGGTTGACATATCCCATGGTGGAGTCGTACTCGAACATGCCTGTTTCAAACAGCCCGGCCACTGCACAGGTCCGGATCTTCGGGAGTACGCCCATGGGAGAGAGAGGACCGTTCGGGGAGATTAAACGGACCTTGTCCCCGAGGCCGACCCGGAGCTGTCGTGCCATATCGATACCGAGGACGATGGATGGTACCTCGGTGGGACTGTCAAGATCAGTCAGTTTGCCGGTCACCATTTTGTCGCCGATACCGAGTACCTGCACAGCACTGCCTGCATCAATACCTCGCAGGACCAGACCGGTGGACTGGCTCGCTGAGCTGATCAGAGCCTGGCCATAGATATAAGGAGTAGTGGCCTGAACTCCCTGTACCGCCCGTATGGACGCAGCGACCTCTTCAGGTTTGGTGATGGTCGAACCGAAGCGCTGTACAAGGATGTGGGCATTGACTCCGATGATCTGGTCACGCAGGCCTTCGGTGAATCCGGTGAAAACCGAGAGCACAACAATCAGTGCCATAACACCGACAGCCACCCCGAGAATGGAGATCAGGGTGATGAGGGAGATGAATTTCTGTTTTCGTTTTGCTCGCAGATAGCGGAGGCTGACAAACCATTCAAAGGATGCCATGGATCTTTCATTCGCCTGCTTCGGGCTTCATCTGCGGGAACAGAATCACATCACGGATGGAAGGCGCATCGGTCAGCAGCATAACCAGCCGGTCGATACCTATCCCTTCACCGGCGGCCGGCGGCATCCCGTACTCCAGAGCCCGTACGTAATCGCGATCCAGGACCGGATGAATTTCCTCGTCATCGCCGCGGCCATCGATCTGCTTTTGGAAACGCTGCAGCTGATCAATGGGGTCGTTGAGTTCAGAAAAGGCATTGGCGATTTCCCTGCCGGTGATGAAGAGTTCGAATCGATCGGTAACCGTCGGATCATCATCGTTACGCCTGGCCAGCGGTGAGACTTCGGTCGGATAGGAGGTGATAAAGGTCGGGTTGATCAGTTGTTCTTCCACCAGCAGCTCAAATAACTCGGTTTTTGCTTTGCCGGGTCCGGCACTGGGAGGCAGCTCAATACCCTTTTCCCGGGCGAGAGCCATAACAGCCGCATCGTCTTTGAGTATGGTGTAATCGATGCCGGCGATTTTCTCCAGAGCCTCTTCCATGGTGAAACGCTGCCAGGGAGGGGCAAGGTTTACCGGTGTACCCTGATAGGTGATGTCCAGTGAGCCGGTGACCTCGTGCGCCAGCCAGGAGATCATCTCCTCTGTCAGATCCATGAGTTCATGGTAACTGGAGTAGGCCTGATAGAACTCCAGCATGGTGAACTCCGGGTTATGCCGGGTCGATAACCCTTCGTTTCTGAAGTTGCGATTAATCTCGAACACCTTCTCAAACCCGCCTACCAGAAGCCGTTTTAAGTAGAGTTCGGGGGCGATGCGCAGGTACAGATCCGTATCCAGGGCATTATGATGGGTACGGAAAGGTTTGGCGGTTGCACCACCGGGTACCGGCTGCATCATAGGTGTCTCAACTTCCATGAAGCCGCGGTTACTTAAAAACTCACGGATAAGGCGGATGATTTCGACCCGTTTTTTAAAAATCTCACGGCTTTCGGGGTTTACAATCAGGTCGAGGTAGCGCTGCCGGTAGCGTGTTTCAATATCGGTTAATCCGTGGAATTTTTCCGGCAAGGGACGAAGTGATTTGGTGATCAGCTGCAGTCTGGTGGCTTCCAGGGAAAGTTCGCCGGTCTTGGTTTTGAACAGTTCGCCTTCCACACCAACGATGTCACCGATATCCCACTTTTTGAAGAGGTTGAACTGCTCTTCACCGAGGAGATCCCTGCGGGCATAGACCTGGATGCGCCCTGAGGCGTCCTGTATATGAAAGAAGGCCGCCTTACCGAACTTGCGCATAGACATGATTCGGCCTGCCACCCGGTGCGGCGTCTCAGACTCGGCATGGCACTCCGCAGCCAGACAGACTCCCAGAGGGATGATGTTGGCGATGGGAGTCGGATTTTTGAAAGTGTTGTTAAAAAGCCTGATCCCGGCCTGGGCCAGGGTTTCGGCTTTTTCCCGTCGTTGCTTGAGGAGATTGCTTGTTGTTTCCATCAGGGTGTCGGCAAGGATAGTAGGGAAGCATCACCGTGCTGCAGGCACAGGTGTGGATAAAGATGATAAACAGACCGGATAATGAACAGACAAGCAGAAATAGATAGTCTGTACGGCAACCGATGTCAATTCCTTTCAAGTAGTCCAATGGATTCGATGTGATGTGTCTGCGGAAACATGTCGATCGGGATAAGGCGAGTCAGCTGGTAACCGTGCAAGGTGAAGATGGCAAGATCACGTGCCAGGGTGGCCGGATCACAGGAGACGGCAATGATCTTTTTTGGCGCAAGTCCGTTTGCCATAAGGGATGCCGCTCTGCCCAGACCCTGACGCGGAGGATCACAGAGGATGCAGTCAAAGTGCTTCTTCTGACGGATAAGTGTGTGCAGGTAGCGTTCCACGTTGGCGGCGGCAAACCGGGTTGTGCTCAGTCCGCAGTTTCGACTGTTTTTTTCAGCCCAGTGAACGCTTTGATGATTATGTTCGACACCGAGTACCGTTGCACCCCGGAGAGCTATGGGAACAGTAAAGTTGCCGATGCCGCAGAACAGATCCAGAACAGTCAATGAAGAGGGGTGTTGCGGAAGCATGTCAACAGCGAGTTTGACCAGTTGTACATTCTGGGCACAGTTCGTCTGAAAAAAACAAAGGTGATCCCAGGTCAGGCGATAGGTGTATCCATGGAGGGAGAAACGCTGCGACAGGAGCATAGCAGGAGCCGCGGTCCTGCGCTGATCATGGACGTGGACTGCATCGGCAGAGGCGGCCATCTGTTCCGGGAGCCGGTGGTTGATAAGGCTGCCTTGATACGGGTAAAGGATGAGCATCACCTCGTCACTTTCCGGACTGTGGATGATTTCGATGGCTTTAATCTGTCGGCTCAGTCGTTTCGGCCAGTCACTGTTCGACAGGTTGTAGAGTACCCGGTTCATTGGTTCTGTAGCCAGCAGACAGCGTTCGACCGGTACCACGGTGTTGGTGGCTGCCTGGTGAAATCCCAGACAGCCTGACGGATCAAGATGCATTCGCAGACGGAAACGGTACCCCAATGAGCCGGGGGAGGCCAGAGCGGGTGAAAATTCACCGGGAAGCGACAGACGGGCGCGCTTCAGCGATTCTTCAAGAATGGTCTGTTTGATCGTCAGCTGGGCTCGATAGGCGGCATGCTGGAGATCACAGCCGCCGCAACGTCCGTAATAGGGACAGGGGGGCTGGACCCGTTCAGGTGATGTCTCATTGATCTGAACGATTTCCGCCTCAGCATATCCCCGGTACAGCTGAGTGATACGGACAGTGAGGGCTTCCCCTGGCAGCGAGCCCGGTACAAGCACTACCTGACCGCTGGCAAGGCGGCCAAGACCTCTGCCGCCGGCAACAACCTTTTCAATGACGACCGTCTGTTCCATTTGCGCATAATAGCCGTTTGTTGCTAGTATGCTCAAGAAATGATTGGATGATTTGTTTTTTTGATAACAGACAGAGGTGCGGTGGTGCAGAATAAAGCCAAGGTGTTGATCGTTGACGACGAGCGGGTGCACCGGTTCATGTTGTGTTCACTGTTTGAGGAGTGGGGATGGGAAACTCAGGAGGCGGATGACGGGTCCACCGCTGTTCTTGCAGTTGAACAGGGGCCTTTTGATGCGATTCTCATGGATGTGCGCATGACGACCATGGACGGTATGGAGGCGTTAAAATGCATTCATGCGATTAATCCGGCCATACCGGTTGTCATTATGACAGCCTACTCGTCCGTGGACTCGGCTGTGGCGGCCATTAAACAGGGAGCCCATGATTATCTGACCAAACCGCTTGATTTTGATCGGCTTCGTGAGACCCTTGAAGTAGCCATGGGGCATCGTCAGCAGGACAGTGCGTCGGTGGATGTTGGTCAGCCTTTTGGTGACGATGGCAGGATTATCGGACAGTCGGTGCCCATGCGGGATCTCTGGGAAATGATTGTCCATGTTGCTCCCACTGAGGCCACCGTTCTCATTAACGGTGAATCAGGAACAGGGAAAGAACTGGTGGCAGCGGCTCTGCACCATAAGAGTCAGCGGCATGCGGGTCCTTTTATCAGGGTGAACTGTGCCGCCCTGGCGGAGACGCTTCTGGAATCCGAACTTTTCGGCCATGAACGGGGCGCATTTACCGGTGCTGACCGAAGACGTGAGGGCCGGTTTGTTCAGGCCCACGGCGGCACACTCTTCCTTGACGAAATTGGGGAAACTTCCCCGGCCATGCAGGCAAAACTGCTCAGAGTCCTTCAGGAACATGAGTTACAGCGGGTCGGGGGCCAGGAGACCATCCGGGTTGATGTACGAATTCTTGCAGCAACCAACCGAGATCTGGAAGCGGAGGTGGCGGCCGGCCGTTTCCGTGAGGACCTTTACTATCGCCTCAATGTGGTTGAACTCGAGGTGCCGCCGTTGCGTGAGCGGCAGGGAGATATTCCGCTGCTGGCCAACTATTTTCTCCGGAGATTTTCAGAGAAAAACGGGCGTACGGTCAGCGGCATCACTCCCGAGTGCATGGACGTGTTCAACCGTTACCCCTGGCCCGGCAATGTGCGTGAGCTGGAGCATTCAATCGAACGAGGCGTCATTCTTATGCGCGGAGACTATCTTGATCTCGATGCTCTGCCCGCGGCAATTCAGCGATGGGCGGGTCTGAACGCACCGAAAGAGACTGAAGAGCCGTCTACTCTGAAAGAGGCGGAGAAGATGCTCATACTTAAGACCCTCGAGGAAACCGGCGGTAATCGGAGTGAAGCTGCCAGACGTCTGCAGATTACCCGGAAGACCCTCTTGAACAAGATTAAAAGTTATAATATAAGCTGATGCGAAAAACTTTCCTTGCATTGATGTGACAGGCAATGATCGGCAGTTTTTTTAGGCCTTTTCCTGAACTGTCACTTTCCTCTTCACCGTTTGTTATGACACGACCATCGTCCCTGTTGCAGGCTGCATATTCGGTCTGCCGCTTTCTCATTTCCGAACGGGACCTACCAACCCTGCTTCAGGGTATATGTGATTGCATTGTCGGGCCGAAAACCTACCGGACAGCTCTGCTCGTTCTTCTCGATCAGGCGGCCGGTGGCATGATCTCTGCTGAAACCGGGTTTGAAAAGGAAGAGGTGAGTGCCATCATGGCTCAGTTGCGAGACGGGC
>JAAYDD010000040.1 GCA_012729435.1 Desulfobulbus sp. | reverse complement strand
GGACTGTGTTACTGACTGTCAGAAACAGTACAGTTCCTGTGTGACGAACTGCGGTGCTGTGCGGAACCTCTCTCATGTGTCTGACATTATCGGCAGTGATGCCGCCGGCTATGTGACCTTGCTGAGGCAAACCCAGATTTGGGCAGGTGGTATCAATTACAACAGCGATGGGAGTGTGAGGGAGACTGTCTACGGCGCCACCAACCTGGATGTCTACGATCAGATTGCCCGGGTAATGTCTGATAACAGGATCGACTGGTATCTGCCCAAAGACAGAGACGCGTTTGCCGGCAGTACCAACAAGACCACAAAACATGTGGGCTGGTTTTTTGATTTGCCGGCCAATGGTGAGCGGATTGTTCGCGACATGACTGTTGCCAACGGCAAGCTGATCTTCACCAGTACCATACCGTCAGATTCACCCTGTAAGAGTGGAGGCACCTCGTATCACTGGGCTGTTGATGCCTGCACCGGCAGCAGGCTGGACTCGGCTTTCTTTGATATCAACAGAGACGAGCGCATCAACAGTCATGATTATATCAACATCGGTACCGAGGCAATGCCCATCTGGGTAGCTGTGTCCGCCATCGGTGTGCATGGTATCAGCCCGGCAGTGACTGTGGTGGATGTGATGAAGAATGCCTATGAACGACTCTATTATCCTGATCAGGATGAACTGGAGGCCATGCTTGGTAATGTACATGGCACGCCGATCATCTACTGGCGGGATCTGGAGTGGAAAGACTGATTGATCAGGAGAAGAATGATGAGACCGCAACAGTGGATAGTTGCAATGACAGCCTGCGTCCTGTTGTTGGGACAGATTGTTCTGGCATCGGCAGAGACACGTTCTGATGTACACGGTGACATTATTCGTCCGGGTGCTGAGGAGTTTGTCGGCGTTTTTGTACATGCACATGAACGGACAGGGGATGAGCCGCAAGTCGTTGTCATTGACGACAGTACGTATATCATTGACAGTCAGACGATCTTTCGTAATAGCCATGGTGCTCTTGTTGCATTGGAGAATTTTAAAGAGCAAACTCCGATCGGATTTTTCGCACTTGGCACGCTTCTGACAAAGATGTGGATGATTGGTGAACCAATGGCGGAGAAAAAAGCTGATGATACGGTCGATAAAGCAGACCGAAAAGCAGACACTCAGTTTTTCCGTGATGAAAAGGGCGTGTGGATAAATTAGCAAATCAGGTAAAGAAGGGGGAACATCTCTTCTTTGCCCGCAAAGGAAGGAATGTATGAAACGGTCAACCAACCGGGGCTTTACCCTGATGGAGCTTATGGTCACCATGGCGATCATCGGCATAGTGAGCGCCATTGCTATCCCCAATATGGTCGGTTGGCGGGCAAAACGATCGTTGCAGGGAGCCATTAACAACCTGCAGGCAGACATGCAGCTGGCACGGATGCGGGCTGTCCGTGAGGGTGAGGTGGTGGCTGTGCTCTTTGAACGGTCTACCCGCTCCTATCGGATCTTTGTGGATAAGAATAATAACTGGCTTGTGGATGCAGATGAACCGGAACTGCGTCAAGTGACCCTGCCAGCCGGTATTACGATTTCCAAGTGTACTTTTGCTTCGGATCGAACGAGGTTTAAGGCAAACGGGATGCCTTCAGTCATCGGTACGGTAGCTTTAAAAAACGACACCGGGGAACATTCTCTTGTTGTCAACCGGGTGGGGAGACTGCGAACAGAGTAGGAAATTATGATGAACTGACAGCAGGGCCTTATGTTCAGAAATGAACTTTTCCACCCCCTGATCATCACTGTGACGGGGGTGTTTTTGTCGATAAATACATGGGTATCTATGCAAACGATAGGTCTCATCATTTTCTCTGATTGTTTTCATGAATTTTTTTTCTTGACTTCCGGGATGCTTCCTTATAAATATCATGTAAACTGAATGAAGGTTCAGTTTTTTAGCAAGGGAGTAATCCGGTTTTTTAACCGGAATTAAAGTAGGTTAAATATTCCCACCAGAATACAACCAGAGAGGAAAAAAGAATGAGTTCAAAATTGGTAGCACCCCACGGTGGTAAAGGTCTTGTGTGTGCCTTGCTTGAAGGTGCCGAGCGTGAGGCGGAGTTGAAAAAAGCTGCAGGCCTGAAGCAAGTAGAGGTTACTGATCGCGCCAAGGGCGACCTGATCATGATGGGCATCGGCGGTTTTTCTCCGCTCTCTGGGTTTATGACCAAGGCTGACTGGAAGGGTGTTTGTGAGAATTTCCAGATGGCAGACGGTACATTCTGGCCGGTACCGATCACCCTGGATGTTTCCGCAGAAGATGCCGCCGGTATAAATGTCGGCGATGAAATTGCACTTGTCAACAAAGGCACCACCTACGCCACCATGAAGGTCACCGAGAAGTATGAGATGACCGAAGCTGATAAGCGCTGGGAGTGTGAGAAGGTCTTTAAAGGACAGGGTGAAGAGTCAGCTGATGACAAGTTCTGGGAGATCGCACCTGAGGATCATCCCGGCGTTATCATGGTAATGGGTCAGAAAGAGTTCAACCTGGCTGGTCCGGTGAAGGTTCTTTCCGAAGGTGAGTATCCCGCAGAGTATCCCGGCATCTATCTGAAGCCTGCCGAGGTTCGTGCTATGTTCGACGAGCGTGGATGGGCAAACGTTGCCGCTCTGCAGCTGCGTAACCCCATGCACCGTTCCCATGAGTTCCTGGCCAAGATCGCCATTGAAGTGTGTGACGGTGTGTTGATCCACAGCCTGATCGGTAACCTGAAGCCTGGTGACATTCCCGCGAACACCCGTATTGAGGCAATCAAAATTCTGATTGACCACTACTTCGTGAAAGAGCATGTAATTAATGCCGGCTATCCTTTGGATATGCGCTATGCCGGTCCGCGTGAAGGCCTGCTCCATGCCACCTTCCGCCAGAACTACGGTGTCAACAACATGTTGATCGGTCGTGACCATGCTGGTGTGGGTGACTTCTACGGTCTGTTCGAAGCACAGGAGATCTTCGATCGTATTCCCAAAACCGGCGATCCGGGTAAAGACCTGCAGTGCAAGCCGATGAAGATTGACTGGACCTTCTACTGCCATAAGTGTGATGGTATGGCCTCTCTGCGCACCTGCCCGCACAGCAAGGAAGATCGTGTCATCCTGTCCGGAACAAAACTGCGTAAAGCTCTGTCCGAAGGAGCCCCGGTCGTTGATCACTTCGGTCGTGACGAAGTCCTTGCGCTGCTCCGTGAGTACTATGCCGGCCTGACCGAGAAGGTTGAAGTAAAGATGCAGAGCCACGCTGCTGGTACCGCAATGTAAGTTTCAAGAGCTTTGGCTCCGGTTTCACAAGGAGATGTCGCCATTGGCGGCATCTCCTTTTTTTGTTAAAGTTGAAGAGCCGTGTACAAAGTTGCAGCAGCGCGGCGCTCGACAGGAAAAAAGAGTAAAAGGATATTATGGAGCAGCAGACAATAGAGGTTGGACTTGGCGAACGGAGCTATCCGATCACCATCGGTGCCGGAATTTTCCGTCAGATCGGTGAGATGCTGAAAACAGCGGGTATCGCTCAACGATACGGCATAATCAGTGATGACCGGGTGGCCGCACTCTATGGTGATCTCTTATCAGCAACTCTTGAAAAGAGCAGGGTGCGTGCCGAGCTTTTCACCTTTCCCCCTGGTGAGGAAAGCAAGTGTTTGCAGACTGTGGAAGAGCTGGCAGGCAGACTTGCAGTTGCCGGATTTGATCGTGCTTCCGCACTCATTGCCCTTGGCGGCGGAGTTGTCGGAGATATTACCGGGTTCCTGGCCTCCGTTTACATGAGAGGTATCCCTTTTGTGCAGATTCCGACAACTCTGCTGGCCCAGGTCGACAGTTCAGTGGGCGGTAAAACCGGAGTTGATCTTCCTCAAGGGAAAAACCTGATCGGTACCTTTTATCAGCCTCGCGCGGTTTATATTGATACCGATGTGTTACAGACACTGCCGAAGGATGAGTTTTTAGGAGGTATGGCTGAGGTCATAAAGTATGGAGCCTCGATGGATGCTGATTTTTTTCATTGGCTTCGTCAGCAGCACGATGCAATTGTCGCACTTGATCCGGCTGTGATTGTGCCGATGATCCGACGCTGCTGTGAAATGAAGGCAGCAGTAGTGGAGCAGGATGAACAGGAGAGCGGCCTGCGCAGGATTCTGAACTTCGGGCATACCATCGGCCATGCTGTTGAGGCGGTTTCCGGTTATGAGCTGAACCACGGCTTTGCCGTTGCCATTGGTATGCAAGCTGTGGCTGAACTGGCTGTCCGCAGCGGCCGTGCATCGTCTGCAGTGGCTGAAGAGATCGGCGCACTCCTGCATCTCTATGGTTTGCCGCTGGAAATACCTGCTCAGTATGATCGTGTCTCGTTACGGCGGTTCATGCGTACAGACAAGAAGGCCAGTGGTGGTCGTCTTGTATTTGTCCTGCCTGTTGCCCTTGGCACGGTCGATATAACTGACCAGATCGATGAAACAGCCCTTGACGCGGTCCTGGCCTAAAAGGCTCTATTCAGAAGCCGGTTATCCTGTAAGGCTGCTGCTTGACGACTGTGGCTTGTCCGGAACATCGTCTGGTGCGATATATTTATGTGCGTTTAAGGAGAACTGCCTGTCTGCTGTTTACGCCGGGGCTTTTCCTTACCCGAAAAAAGACTGACAGTACCTATTGCAGCGTATCTGCCTGTTTACACGTCAGATAAAAACTTCCGCTGACCTGTTCACTAGAATCCACCGGTGAGGAAGAAAAAATGAGACGAAAGCTGGTCATTGTTATGGTGGGGCTGCCGGCTCGGGGCAAATCAACGATGGCGCGTAAGCTCGGACGCACCCTTGAACTCGACGGGGTCCGGGTACGGATCTTCAACAATGGTGAACTGCGACGGCGTCTTGACAGCGGAACCGATACGTCTTCTGCTGAATTCTTTTCACCTGCCAACAGCCTGGGCGTTGCGATGCGGGAGCGTATTGCCCAGATGAATATCGAGGCGGCACAGGCGTTTTTCGCCGAGGGCGGTGAGGTTGCAATCATGGATGCCAGCAATGTGACCAGAACGCGCCGACAGCATGTTGCCGACTCATTTCCCGGATTGCCACTGTGTTATATCGAGTGCCTCAATGCTGACGAAGAGGCGTTGGAGGCCAATCTGGAACGAAAGGCTCGTTTGAAGGAATTTCAGCATCTTTCCCATGACAAGGCTCTGGAGAGTTTCGTCAAACGCATCCGCTATTATGAATCGATATACGAACCATTAGACTCTGAAGCAAACCGTATTCTTGTTGATTCCTTTGACTCCTGTATTCTGCAGGAACATATCACCGATGTGTTACCGTATTACGACCGGATCCGTGACATTCTCACGACACGGGTGGTTCGCAACCTCTTTCTGGTGAGGCATGGTGAGACCCTGTTTAATCAGGAGGATCGTATCGGCGGTGATTCGGATCTGACGGACAAGGGGCGTGAGCAGGCGAACGCTCTTGCCGAACATTTTGCCACGGTCCGCATTCCGATTATTTTCACCAGTAACTATAAGCGAACACTCCAAACAGCCACACCGATAGCTGAGCGGCAGAATCCCTGTTCAATCATCGCGCTACCGGAATTTAATGAAATTTATGCCGGAGAGTGTGAGGGGATGACCTATGAAGAGATCCGGCAGCAGATGCCGCATGTGACCAGAGCCCGGGGACGGAATAAGTACAGTTATGTCTATCCGGGGGGAGAGGGTTACAAAACCATGGAAGAACGGGTGCTGCGCGGGTTGAAAAAGGTGTTTT
>JAAYDD010000039.1 GCA_012729435.1 Desulfobulbus sp. | reverse complement strand
TCTATAGCCAGGACTCTTGAGCTTGATTCGTACTACAGCGAGCTCCTGCCGGCGGATAAGGTGAAGGCGGTTGACAGGATGCATCATGCATTCGGCAAGGTTGCCATGGTTGGCGATGGTGTGAACGATGCCCCCGCCCTGGCTGCAGCAACAGTGGGTATTGCCATGGGTGTTGCCGGCTCTGACACAGCGCTTGAGACAGCGGATATCGCACTTATGACCGACGATTTAAGCAAACTCGCCTATGTGATACGGCTAAGCCGCAAAACCGTGGCTATTATTCAGCAGAACATCGTGTTTTCCATTGTTGTCAAAGCGATCTTCCTGATCCTTCTGCTCTTTAACATGGCAACACTGTGGCTGGCAGTCTTTGCTGATACCGGTGCATCCCTGCTTGTCACCCTTAATGGAATGCGACTGATGCGGCGTCTGCGCAATGGGTCAGACTGAACAGGCAACAGCTGAGAACTTATGTGATAAAGATGAAAAAAGCCGGCGGTGTAAACCGACCGGCTTTTTTGTTTGTACACCGCAGGAAAAGGAAAACCTCTCACAGTGAAGCAGAACAGTCTCAACGGCTGGCTGTAATCAGCTTGAGTGCAAGAACGGCGAACACTGTGCCTGCAGTTTTATTGAGCAGCGTCTGGATACGATCTGAACGGCGTAACAGCTGCCCAATGGTTCCGGCCAGGAGACTGATGGCTCCGAATACGAGAATGGTGGCCGCAATGAAAAAAAGACCAAGGACAATGAGCTGTAAAGAGAGCGAACCCCTGTCAGGATTTGTGAACTGCGGCAGGAAGGCGAGAAAGAAGATCGAGACCTTGGGGTTTGTGACGTTCATGATGATGCCCCGCAGGTAATATCGCCATAAGCTGGTCTCCTGTGCTCCGTGGCTGTTCAACCTGCCGGCATCAGCCCGGAATGCCTGCCAGGCGAGGTACAGCAGATAGCCGGCACCAAGGTACTTCAGAGTGTGAAAGGCAAGGGCCGAGGCCTGGAAAAGAGCAGCAGCTCCCAGAACCACGGCACCGGTATGCACAAGAAGGCCGGTGCAGAGACCGAGCGTCACCGCCAGGCCGACTCGTTTTCCCAGAAGAGCTGACTGAGTAAGCACAAAGATGTTGTCCGGACCCGGTGCCAGAGCAAGGAGCACAGAGGCTGAACTGAACATAACAAGGGTACCGGGATCAAACATGGGCTTGGCTGGTTGAAAAGGGTTATGCTGCATTCATCATGGGTGCTGCTGTGGTAAACAATCTGTTGTACAGTAAATGTACAGTAAACAGGTCGTGTGTAGCACGCTCATTTCAGATTGACAAGACAAGCTTTTCATGGGCGGAAAGATCGGTTGATGATACCTTTGGGCTGATGTTCGTTTAAGAGATCCTTCAGATGCATGTGGAAACAAAAGGAGTTGTGATCCGGACAGACAGAAAATAAGGTGCAGGAGATGAAACAACAACAGTGGTGGCTGTGGCTGATCGGTCTGATAATGCTGGTTCCTGCCGGGTGGGCAGATCAGAAGGAGGAGAGGATGAGCAAAGCGCGGCAGCAGATGGTCAGGGAAATAGAACAGGATGTGGTATCGACTTCCCGTTATATCGGACGTGGCCGACTTAACGAGGAGATCATGCGGGTCATGGGCGAAGTGCCTCGGCATGAGTTTGTTCCGGATAAGGAACAGGATGTTGCCTATGTCAATGCACCGTTGCCCATCGGTTATGGGCAGACCATTTCTCAACCCTATATTGTTGCGCTCATGACCGACCTCCTCGCTGTTTCCAGAGATGCAAAGGTGTTGGAGGTGGGCGCCGGTTCCGGGTATCAGGCTGCGGTGCTGTCGCATCTTGTGAAGGAAGTGCACTCCATAGAGATCATTCCTGAACTGGCCAGAGCCTGCCGTAATCGGCTTGCACGTCTTGGTTATGCCAATATCACGGTGCATGAAGGGGACGGGTATTACGGCCTTGAAAAGGAAGCACCCTTTGATGCCATCATCGTAACCGCCGCTGCCTCCACCATCCCGCCGCCGCTCATTGCTCAGCTTAAAGAGGGCGGTCGGCTGGTAATCCCGGTGGGCACGCCTTTTGCGGTGCAGCATCTGATGCTCGTGGAAAAGGACAGCACCGGCAAGGTGAGCATGCGTCAGGTGCTGCCGGTGCAGTTCGTCCCCTTGACCGGGCAGAGAGAATAAGCAGAGGTGGTATGAAACAGCCAGCGGGGAAAGCCATCCTGGCAGTGGCCCTGATCTCGGGTGCTGCACTCGGGTACGAGCTGGTGCTCCTGCGATTTTTTTCCCTGATGTACTGGGACCATTTTGCGCACCTCATTATCAGTATGGCCCTGCTGGGCTTCGGCCTTGCCGGCAGTGTGCTCAGTCAGCTCCAGCATCGTCTGGTGCCCGCTTTTCCCCGTTCATTTGCTGTTTGCAGTCTTCTTTTTGCCATCAGCCTGATGATAGCCTCCTCACTGGCCGGTCGTCTTGGATTTAATCCGCCGGAGGTCATCTGGCAGGGACGGCAGATGCTTCGGCTGGCTGCTGTTTTCACAGTGACCACGGTTCCTTTTTTCTTTGCCGGTCTTTCCATCAGTCTGACCCTGCGGAGCCTTCGGACCGAAGTGACAAAGATCTATCGGGCGGATCTCTGCGGAGCTGCAGCCGGCTCTCTGTTCGTTTTTTCAATGCTGTTTCTGTGGCCGCCGGAACACTGTCTTAAGATCCTGGCACTGGCCGGTCTTTCGGCGGCCATGGTTGTTGTCGGGCTGAAGCATGGAGGCCGGTGGCAGCTGATAACAGTTTTCTGTGCGCTGGTCTGCATGTTTTGGCCGAACCCGATGCTTGTTCCGGTCATGTCCGAGTACAAGGGTCTGGCCCAGGCGTTACTTGTTCCCGGAGTACGGGTTGCCGCTGATAACCGTACACCGGCCGGCGAGTATACCGCCCTTGCAAGTGATAACATCCCCTTCCGGTATGCACCGGGATTAAGCCTGCTGGCTCCGGTGCTGCCGCCGGAGCAGATCGCACTTTTTCAGGATGGTCATGCAGCCGGCGTTATAGAGCGTGGAGCTGATGGGTTGCAGGGTATGGAGTTTCTGCGCTGGACCCCTCAGGCCCTGGCCTATGTGCTCGCGCAGAAGAACCCGAGGGTGCTGGTGATCGGAGCAGGAGGCGGGACCGATGTCTGGCATGCCCGCATGGAAGGAGCCGCCCGTATTGATGCTGTTGAACAGAACCGTGGCCTCATTGATCTGGTCACCACCGGCTTTGCACTTTTCAGCGGTGATATCTACAGACAGGAACAGGTGCACCTGCACCGGGGCGATATCCGTGGATTTCTGGCTGCCGGCCGGCAGCAGTATGATCTCATAAAGCTCTCTTCCTTTGGTACGGCTGTCCCGGCTGCTGCAGGAAGCGGGCATGCGCTGCAACCCTTGCCCTTTTTTACTGTTGAGGGGATGCAACTGGCTCTCTCCCGTCTGACGCCAAACGGGTTGCTCAGTCTGACCCTGCCTTTGGAACTGCCGCCGCGCAGTGCACTCAAAGCCTGTGCAACCATGGTGACAGCCCTGCAGCAACTGGACAGTAAAAGAGATCCGTTTGCTCATCTGATCGTTACCCGAACCTGGAACACGGTCACTCTGGTTATGAGCCGTGCGCCACTGACCGTCCACCAACTTGAGAAGACCCGCATTTTCTGCAGAGAGCGTGCCTTTGATCTTGACTGGCTTCCCGGCCTGGGGATCGGTGAAGTCAATCAGGTCAGTGTTCTCGATCAGCCGTACCTCCATGAGGCGGTCCTGGCAATGCAGCAGGGGAGATCCCAGCCGCTGGCCGCAACGTTTTATCTGGATCCGGCTGTTGACGATCGTCCCTGGTTCAGCCATTTTTTCCGCTGGTCCTCCCTGCCTTCACTGTGGGTGTTGCGGACAGGAGGAACTGCGGGTCTGCTGGAATGGGAATATCTGCTCTTGTGGATGTCGTTGGCTGTGGCTCTTGTGATCAGTCTGCCGGCAATTATTCTGCCCCTTTATCCGATTGCCGGCACATCAGAACAGGACGCTCCAGGGAGAAAGGAGAGGGCGGCCTGGATTGTCTACTTTGCCTCCCTGGGGCTGGCGTTCTTCTTTGTGGAGATTGCTTTCATGCAGCAGTGGATCATGTTTTTGCGGGATCCGGTGCTTGCAATGGCGGTTATTGTACCGTCCTTTCTCTTCTTTGCCGGGTTGGGAAGCGGTGCGGTCGGGCGTTTACAGCAAGCTGCCCGTCTGTGCAACTGGTCATGGGGTTCCAGACGCCCGGTGACCCTTGCCTGTACAGTTCTTGTTCTGGTGGCCTGTGCTTACCTGTGGCTGCTGTCTGCAATTTTTGAGATGGGAGCCGGATGGCCCCTTGTCGTGCGGGTGCTGGTCAGTATCGGGCTGATCGGTGCTCTTGCATTCTGGATGGGTATGCCGTTTCCCCTTGGTTTGCAGCGGCTGG
>JAAYDD010000038.1 GCA_012729435.1 Desulfobulbus sp. | reverse complement strand
TGTCCGTACGAACAAGAACAACACTCTCACCAGCAGGCACGGAAACAGGACCCGTGTACTCGCTCCACGTCGTACCACCGTCAAGGCTGTACTCAAGACCACCGGATGCATACTCATCAGGACTCACCGCACTGCCGTCGGCAAGCGTCAGAGCAAGCGTGCTCCCCTCACCAACACCGGTCAGATGAATCTCAAAAACCGCAGGCTCACCCTCGTTAACCGTGATACTGTCCATAGAGACGGTTGGTGCAGGCCCGGGAGGCGGTACCGGCGGAGGCACAGGCACAACGACCTCTCCATCAATGGGCGGTTCAAAAGGCGCTTCGGCGCCATCATCAACACCCGGGTACACCCAATAGGGAGGATCCAGAAAATCCCAGCCGATTCCCCGGGTTTCAGCACCGGAGTCTGGTGTCACTTCCATTTGAGTCGCATCAAAAACAACAATCTGCCGGCCGCCGCCTCCGGCTCCGGCAACACCGGCACCGGCCGCCGGCGGAGGCAGAACCTCGCCGGGATCAAGATCAGGATCCTGTTCCAGGGCCTGCTGTATATCTGCAACTGAAGCCGAAAAATCACCGGAACCGTCCGCTGCTGTCCCTCCGTACACCTCTTCATCAATCAGGACATCCGACATACGCCCCAGCATCATTGCATTCGGGCTGCCGGTAAAGGTGATGGAGATACTGCCGTCAGAACCGGTTACTATCCGATCATCCGCATAGATAACGCTGTTGGGCGTCAGTACCCGCTCAAGTCCGTCTGCTGAAACCGCCTTGACCGTCCCATATACGATAACAGCCTTTCCGACCGGTTGTGCCTTGCCAACTGCCATGTCCGTTTCCTCCTATTGATAAAAACAAGTTGTATGATCAGATTGTACGCAATATTTACTCCGTGTCTATTGGACTTTGGTACTATCCCCCGCATTTTCTCATGAGCCTTGCAATATATCCGGTATATCGTATGAACTGAAAACAAGACTGTTCCTGTGCCCACAAAACAGTGGTATGATGCAGAACACCTCCATCTCTTGTCTCCAGTCAGAGGATCATCGTTCATGAAACGCTTCCTGTATCTGCTTTCCCGTCCCTGCGTCTGGTTGTGGAAGTTTCTCAGCTCCGGGCTGACCGTTATCTTCAATCTTCTGATGGTAACCGTGCTGTTAGCCGGGCTGGCTCTTGTCCTGTATACCCCGAAGATCAGCATACCGTCCGGCAGCGCACTTATCCTGGCTCCTGAAGGAGATATCGTTGAGGTGCGTTCCCCGATCGACCCACTGACAAGGGTTCTGAACCGCCTTTCCGGTTCTCCGTTCCAGCAGGAGACCTGTCTGCAGGACATTCTCGATACGATACAGGCCGCAGCCGATGATCAGCGCATCAAGATGCTCGTGCTCAACACCAACAAGATGGGAGATGCCAGTCTTGACCAGATCCGGGCCATCGGGACGGCGATCGACACCTTCAAACAGAACGGCAAGAAGGTCCTTGCCGTTGGCAATACCTTTAATCAGACCCAGTACTATCTGGCCTCCTGGGCGGATTCGATCTATCTCCACCCCATGGGCGCCGTGCAGATCCGCGGCTTTTCAGTGTTCCGCCTCTATGTACGGGAAATGCTTGATAAGTTGGGCATCAATGCCCATGTATTCCGGGTCGGTGACTACAAATCCGCCATCGAGCCGCTCCTGCGCAACGACATGTCTCCGGAAGACAAAGAAGCCAACCGTCTGTGGCTCAACAACCTCTGGAACATCTACTGCACAGATATTGCCAGGCATCGCCGGCTCAACCTGACGGTTCTGCAGGACAACATCAACCGGACGGTCTCCCAGCTGGCTTCAGTGGGCGGGAACCGCGCACAACTTGCCCTGGCTTCAGGTCTGGTGGATGGTCTGAAAACACCGCTGCAGATTGAAGAACTTCTCAAACAGACGGTCGGTCTTTCCAGCGATAAAAAAAGCTACAAGCATATCGGGTTTCGTGATTATCTGGAAACGATCACGCCCTCCTATACAGAACCGGACCGGGAAAAGGGGCTGATCGGTATAATAGCTGTCAGCGGTAACATCATGCCCGGCAAAGGAACCGCCCGTCAGATCGGAGCGGAAGACCTCATCAGACGGATCCGTCAGGCACGACAGGATCCGCTCATCAAAGCCATTGTCCTTCGCATCAACAGCGGTGGCGGCAGTGCTACGGCCTCAGAACTTATCCGCGAGGAACTGGCCGCCGCCAAACAGGACGGCAAGGTGGTGGTTGTTTCCATGGGAGCCATGGCGGCATCAGGGGGCTACTGGCTATCAGCAAATGCCGATGCCATTGTTGCCGCCCCAACCACGCTTACCGGATCCATCGGTATATTCGGTATTATTCCGACCATGGAAAAAACACTCGCCAACCTCGGCATTCACGGTGACGGTACCGGTACGACCGACATTGCCCATTTCGGTAATATGGCAACAGCCATGGGTGAGGAGGAGGCGGTGTCCTGGCAGATGGATGTTGAACAGGGGTATCAGCGCTTTCTTGATACGGTCGCCAGGGGTCGTTCCCTGAAGGTTGAAGAGGTGAAAAAAATTGCCGGGGGCAGAGTCTGGGATGGTGAAACCGCACTGAAAATCGGCCTGGTCGACAAACTCGGCAACTTGCGGGAGGCAATTGCCGAGGCAGCCGGACGCGCCAATGTACCGGAGGAAAATGCGCTGTTTATCGAACTGGATCCGCGCAGCTACCTGAACCGTCTCAAAAGAGGTGAGCAGCCCGTTGAAACCCTGATCCGCGGCTTGTCCGCCTTCCATCCGGGTATTCTCCAGATGCGGCAATCAGCAGGTGATCAGCTGGACTTTATGATTGACAACAGAGACCCCCGCGGCCTGTACAGCCACTGTCTGCTGCCTGCACCTGCATTCCTGCTCCGGTAAACCGTGCCAGGGGAACTTCATTGTCCGCCTGACAATCAGATAACAAACAACAAACAGCTGTATCGCAGCAGTTATCCTTTCAGGACAGCCAGCGGCTGCAGTTCAACGGCTATTTCAATGAGGTCGTGCTGATTGGCAATAACTTCATCGATATCCTTATACGCCCCGGGTGCCTCCTCAAGATCACTGCGATGCCGCAGGGAGTGAAGAATACGCTTTTTATCGAGCTTCTCCCGCTCTTCCTGGAGATTCAACACCCGCTGAGCCTCCTTGCGGCCAAGAACCCGGCCGGCACCGTGTGAACAGGACATAAAAGACAACGGATTGCCAAGTCCTTTAACAATGTAGCTTCGACTGCCCTGACAACCGGGAATAATTCCGAATTCACCGGCAAAGGCACGGGTTGCCCCTTTGCGATGCACCCACACCTCTTTGAAAAAGTGTGTTTCCCGGGCCGCATAGTTGTGTGCCACATCAAGGGGGGCTTCAAACTCGTCACAACCGGTCAGATCAAAAACGATCTCCTGCAGGGCCGTCATCATCTCGCCCCGGTTCGCACCGGCAAAGGCCACACAGTACTCCATCTCCCGCAGGTAGCGCTGCCCAACCGCCGTATCCAGCGGCAGCATTGCCAGTTGCCATTCTTTGGGTATGGCATCCTTACCGGTTTTTTTTGCCATTTGAACCGCCAGGTCATTGTAATGACCGGCCACCCGATAGCCGATGTTCCGGCTGCCGGAATGCACCATAAGCCAGATCCGCTGATCATTGCCCTGCTGAATTTCAATAAAATGATTGCCCCCGCCCAAGGTGCCGATCTGGCACCGGGCACTCTCGAACTCGGCGGCAACGACGGGCAGATCCTCTCCAAATCCGGACGGATCAGGCATTACCTCCACGGGACGGGGTTTTTTATGATGTTTGAAACCCAGGGGCACGGCTGCACGCAGTGCTGTAAGGATCTTCTTCAGTACCGGCAGGTCGAGCGACCTGAGGCCGGTACGGACCGCCCGCATGCCGCAGCCGATGTCAACACCGACTCCGTTCGGGATAACCGCGCCGATGGTGGCCAACACACCGCCGATCGGCATACCGTATCCCACATGGGCATCGGCCATAATTGCGACATGATGAAAGGCACAGGGCAGATTGGCAAGCCGTCGCGCCTGCAGCAGTGCCTCTTCCTCCAGTGTGTCCAACCAGAGCATAATAGGAATTTTTTCAGTGGTAATGACTCGTTTCACAGTGTTCTCTTGCTCTCTCCGGTATCTTGTTTATAGTTGAACGGCATGCACCTGATGCCACCAATGACAGTACACCATGGCCCATCTTCCACATCATCGTCTGTTCAACTTCAGCAATCCGTATGATCACTGAGGAACATCTTGTACATCTCTGGCTCCACCTGGGATGGCCGCTCCTGCGGTTGCTGATCTATCTGG
>JAAYDD010000037.1 GCA_012729435.1 Desulfobulbus sp. | reverse complement strand
GATCGGCGACTGATGGCAACCAGCTCCAGACCGTCAACGTCAGTCACAATATGCCAGGCATAGCGACTGCCGTGTTTCCCGGTTCCGATTATTCCGACCCGCCAACAGGCCTTTTGCGCCGTCATTTTCTCCCCTATGACCGGATTTTCCGGAGGATACATTCAATACCGACAACCGTTCCCGGTACGGATCAGTTAACAATTCAACAGGCAGGTCAACAGGACAGAAGGAAATCGTGATTCCGGACTCATGCCTTCTGTTCGCGTTCACACAGATGCCGCCAATTCCGGGGAAGTTGGGATTCATCAACACCCAGGGCCATGGCAAAAGTCAGCAGGGCATCAGGAGTACAGTTCACAGCTCTCAACTCATCTCCACAGGACTGCTCTGCAGCTGCAATGTGCAGGTACCCCAAAAGAGCTTCAGCTGCAACGCTGCGAAACTCCTCGCTGGCATGATCAATACTGTCACAAAAGCGGACAAATCGATACCAGTTATGGTGAGCACGTCTGATCCCCCGAAAGAGCGACAACTTTCTGTTGCCGGCATCAAGGTCACGGAGAATAATCTCCTTATACCGACGAACAACCGCTTCCTCCAGAGCCTGTCTTTCCGATGGCAACAGCTCCAACCCCGGGCCATCGGTGTCTTCACAGAGATAGTGAAGACTGGAATGCAGCGCCACCTCCGGAATTTCGCCTGAGTGGCGGATAATAAGCCGTTCTTCTTCCAGTATTTCCAGACGCTCATCGGCCTTCATGACATCTCCTGATCATCCTTGTTCCTGTCCAGAAGAAACAGTTCGCGAACAGTCTTGATGCGCTCAGGCAAACTCGTATGATGACTTTCACTTTTGAGAAAATGCAGGGGCGGATACAGAACTTTACTCGTAATAGCAGCGATCATCTTTTCCAGACTCTGCTGTGCCGCACCATCCATATCTCCGATACGTCCCATGGTTTTTTCAACTTCAAAACGAACATGCTGTTCAATTGTTGAGCGTAACTGGATAATGGTCGGAGTAGACTCTATACTGCTGAGCCATTTGCCGAACTTCAACTTCTCTTCGGCAATGATCCGTTGCGCCTTGATCGCCTCCCTGTCGCGTTCGGTTTTGTTCATCTCCACGACATGCATCAGGTCATCAACATCATAGAGGTACACGTTGTCAAGTGTATTAATGGCCGGATCAAGATCACGGGGTACAGCAATATCAATGAAAAAAAGCGGCCGATTCCGCCGTTCACGCATAACCGGCCGGACATCCTTCTTCGTCAGAATCAGGTCCGGTGATCCCGTTGAACTGATGATAATATCGACATAGAGGAGTTGATCAACAAGTTCCTCCAACGAGACGGCCCGCCCGTTGTAGCATCGCGCAAGCTGAACAGCTCGCTGCAGAGTCCGGTTCGCAACGACCACCTCTTCAACGCCCTGCCCGACAAGATGCTCAGCGGCCAGTTCGGCCATCTCACCAGCACCAACCAGCATGACCTTTTTGCCGGCAAGTTCCCCAAAAATTTTCCTGGCGAGTTCAACCGCTGCGTAGCTGACAGAAACAGCATGTGCTCCGATCCTGGTCTCGGTACGCACGCGTTTGGCTACAGAAAACGATTTATGGAGAAGCTTGTTGAGTACAAAACCCGTGCTCCCGGCTTTAGCGGCATAGCGATAGGCCTCTTTCAGCTGTCCAAGGATCTGCGCCTCACCAACAATCATTGAATCAAGACTCGCTGCCACCAGAAAAAGATGCTCCACTGCCTCTATGTTTTCATACCGATAAACGTACTTGTCGATTTCACCTTCAGTGATGGCTGAACCGAACAGGGTTGTCATGACCAGTTGCTGCGCCTGTTCAACATGCCGGCAGGTAAAGAGCACCTCCACCCGGTTGCAGGTGGAAAGAAGATAGTACTCATTGATAAGACTCAACTGTCCCAAGGAGCGAAGCGGATCTTCATAACCGGCCGACAAGGCTAATTTTTCTCGAACAGCTAACGGCGTCGTCTTATGGTTGACGCCAAGCAGAACTATAGCGTCACGCGACATAAGTGTGAATTCCTTCGAGAAGAAAAGAGATACCCCACAGGGTGAACAGTATCGACAAGAACGCGATAATACTGAGGATAGCGACCCTTCGACCTCGCCAGCCAACGGTAAATCGCTGATGCACCGTTGCGGCGTACAGAAACCACGTGACAAGAGACCAGGTCTCCTTCGGATCCCAATGCCAATACGCCCCCCACGCCTGCTTGGCCCATAACGATCCCGTTATCAGTCCAAGGGTATAGAGTGGAAAACCGATACTCAGACAGTGATGATTGAGTTTGTCGAGAGACTCGAGTGATGGTAACCGTGAATAGAAGAGGCCGAAACGCTTTTGCTTGAGCTCGCGTTCCTGTAGAAGGTACATAATTCCACCGATACAGGCAATGGCGAGAAACCCGTCTGCAAAGAGAGTGACTGACGCATGGACCGGCAACCACCACGACTGCATCATCGGAGGCAGGGGGATGGCGACGCGTGAAGAAAATGCGGCAACAAACATCAACGCCAAAACAAGTGTGCTGATGAAAACTCCCAGATTTTTCACCGTATATCGCCAACGAAACGAAAGATAACAGCAGGCAACAGACCAGGAGAAAAAAGTGACTGTCTCATGGTGGCTCACAATGGGGGTATGCCCGGTTTCAGTGGCACGAACAATAATGTTTGCGGTGTGTACCAGAAATGCCACAGTAAAGATGAGTCTACTGATACGACGTATTCTGGTTTTCCGGGTAAAGAAGAAAACAAAATAAGCAGCGGTGGAACATATATAGATGACAAGACTGCTTTGAAAGAGCAGAAAGCTCATGGAATCACCTTGTTCAAGATTTCCCGAGCCATACCGGACGGCCAACCGAGTATACTCTCAACATGCTGCTGCACCTTATCCCATCGTCGCTGTTGCAGCCATTGAACTATATCGTCACATAAAATTTTTTCAAACAGAAGCTTCACCTCTCCGCTTCTCCTTCCCTCGGCCAGCAACTGCGCCCGAATCAATCCGGCAAGAACTGTCAGCAAAGCATACTCTTCCCCGAATTCCCGTTCAAGCCGACGTCGAACCATGGCTGCCACAGCAGGACTCGCACCGTTTGTTGCAGCACTCAAGGTAAGATCGCCCCTTCGAATAACGGCCGGAACCTGAAAGTCACAATCCTCCGGTGCGTCACCGACATTGATTAACAAACCGGCCATGCGGGCGTCGCGACACACCTCCTGCTGTACATGGGGATCATTTGTGGCGGCAAAGACCAGCAGTGCGCCGTCAAGATCCGATCGGCTGTAAGTTTTTTGCAGCCATTCGATAGCACGGTGCTCAGCAAGAACCTCCAAACCCGGCGTTACAACCGGACTGACCACACGAACCAGGCCATCAGCATTTAAAATACCGCCGACCTTACGCTCAGCGACCGGACCACCGCCAATCACTACGCAGAGTCGACCGGATATATTCAAACATAATGGATACACGTTCCGTTCAAATGTTTTTGCTATAAAGACCTTTTCAGAGAGTTTACCCTTCAGATGACACAGAGATCTCAGCACCTGGGTTGTAACCGGGTGAGAAGAATCATCGTATCACCTTCGAAACTCTTTAACCGTCGCTGAGAAGCGGCGATGCGGTATTCTTTTTCAGCCATCTGCAAGAATGGCTGCAGGCTGCGCCGCTTTAGATCATGCGCCAAGTAAACAGCACCATCAGGTTTGAGTGCTTTGCGCAAGACATTGAGCAACGGTTGAAAAAATTTCTCATGGAAAAGCACTTCAGCCCCGATAACCATATCATACCTTTCCATATCCGGCGGATCATGCCAATCCATCCGGAGAAAATCGACATTCTTCAATTTACTTGCCGCTGCATTGATCCGTTCGACATCAAGAACAAGGTCCTCCCTATCGCTAAGAGTAACCGAAAAACCTGCTGCAGCTGCTGTCAACCCCGGCACCCCCAGCCCTGCGCCAAGTTCAAGCACCTTCTTTTCCTTCTCACCGGAAAGTCCAGCGATAAATTCCGACAGAACAATCGCCGCCTCCCACAGTTTAATCCAGACCGGAAAAGTGGACACCTCTTTCAGCGGATCCCTGCCATCCAAAACCTGCTCCAAATCTGTCATTTTAAGTAAATGCAGCTTGTATTCTTTTATCTGAAAAGGCTCAAAGGCAACTGTATATTTACTTTTTATATTCTCAAGGAGCGATCGCTCATATTCTGGCAAAGTGTTCGGATCCATGGTGATTCTTTTCTTTTTGGACGATAAAATAGTGTTGGCAGAACCGTCACAGTGCAAAGATCGGATCATACGTGGCATGGACAATGTCCCCGGTGCGGACGATGTCTTTTTGCAGCACGCTCATGTCAGTGCGGCCCACAACAGAATAAAAAAAGAGCGGGTCGATGCATGTCGACCCGCTCTTTTACTTGTCACGAATAAATCAGGTTCTCAGCAACCTTCAAGTGCTTTTTTAACTTTAACAGTTACTTTGTCACCGGCTTTTGCGTCAACCTTGTCACAGGTTACAGTCATCTTATTTCCATCCACACTGTCAACAGTGCATTTTGCGGCGAAAACTGCACCAGCGCTCAACACAAAAGCTGCAACTGCCAGGGCTACTCCTACTTTTTTCATGTTGTTCTCCTCCCGAAATAATAGGGTATCGGTTTAGCCTCACTCCTGATTGTGAGGCTGAAGTCTAAATAAAACACCGCAAGTTGTCAATACCAATCCTTTACAGGAGCAGGATGGCCCTTACAATGCATGACAGTTCAGGAGGACCGTTAATTCCTAATGCCAATGCTGATCAGGAAAACTTGTCTTATCTGCCGGTTGTATAACGGACAGATAAACCGGCCTCCTCATTCTGCTCAGAATTCAGTCAACCTGGAAAACCATTGCAAGATCATGTCGTTTTGAGTAGATAAAATTCGATTACCACTTTCGGTTACTGCCCTGCTATCAACAGATCTCAAAAAGCTACCTACCTATCATGCTGCGCATTTCCTTTCTTGTTTCCTCTCTCTGTTTTGTCCTGATCTCAACTCTTTTTCCTCTGCCGCCCAACTCCCGGGCCAATGTTATAGATCGTAACATCGCTATAGTGAATGAGGATACGATCACGCTTTCTGAAGTCAACGAAACAGGCAGAGAAATCTTCAGAAAACTGGCTGAAGAAACCCCGCAAGATCAGCTGCCCGCTGCGCTGGAGGAGGCTCGACGGGCTGTACTCAACAAGCTCATTGATAAAAAACTGGTGGTTCAGGAGGCAAAAAGACTCAACATACAGGTGAGTGACCAGGAGGTTGATACCGCCCTGCAGGGGATTTTAACCAACAACCAGATGACCATGGAACAGATGCGGCAGGATATACGTGTCATGGGAATGACTGAAAAACAGTATCGTGAGGAATTACGGGAACAAATTTTAAGCTCAAAGCTGATCGGTCACGAAGTACGGACCAAAGTTGTCATTCCTGAAGCCGATATTCTAAATTTTTACAAAAGTCACTTCACCACCACTGATGCCAACAAAGAGTACCATATACTGCAGGTCGGTACGATTTGGGGTATGGCAAAGGATGATGGAACCATACCGACCCGTACAGAAGCTGATGACAAGATAAAAAAAGCACACAAACTTGCGCTGAATGGTAAAGACTTCGGGGAGCTTGCCCGCAGTTACTCTGACATGCCTTCAGCATCTGATGATGGTGACTTAGGTGTATTTCAATTTGATGAGATGGCGGCTGCCATGCGTGATGCTGTGCGATATTTAAGTCCCGGTGAAATCAGTGCAATTGTTGAAATTGACAACAGCTTTCAATTTTTCAAACTGCACTCAAGTCAGGAAGGAACAACTGTTACACATGAATCCTATTCAGCGGTCAAAGACCAGATCCGGGAGAAACTGTATCAGCAGGCAATGGAGCAGCGCTATAAGGAGTGGATGACTTCAATCCGGCAAAAAGCCTATATCAAAATCCTCTGATTATCCCGCAGCCTCCTTTCTGCGGCGCCACCGGTTATGGACACAACGGTTTCCTCCTCTTCACCCTTACCCGAAACACTCCCCCTGGGACTCCAACTGCAACAACTGCGTGAGGATAAATACCTTACCCTCGAAGAGGTCTCCTTTCAGACTAAGATCTCCAGGGCAAATCTCGAAGCAATCGAGTCCATGGCATATGACAAACTGCCCGCTGATCCGTTTACCCGCGGGCAACTCATATTGTATGGCAACTTTCTCGGAATGGACGGTCGCCTCGCCGCTGACCATTTCTTCTCTGAGCGGGACAACAGCATGGGTTCATCACTCACTGCTTCTCGTCACCCTCTCATCAAGCGGTCGACCGCTTCAAAGAGACTCACTGAGCCGGCTCGGATGTCATCGGCATCAATAGCCGGTATTCTGCTCCTGGTGATCGTCACCTTTTCGACACTCTTTTGTTACTACTTCTCATGGAATCCCTTCGCATTTCTTTTGAGCCAGAGCACACCGGCCTCCTCGGATACTGCGAGTTTTCACCCGGCCGACCCGGCAACACATCACGGGTCTCAGCAGAGCACAAACAACATCACTGCCCTGTTCAGCAAAGACTGTCGTATCCTCGTCTCCCTGGACGATCAGCAAACGGTTGAACAGTTTTACACTAAGGGTTCCCAGGCGCAGTGGCAGCCGACGAGGCAGCTTAAAGTCGAATTTTTTCAATCCGACAGTGCTGAATTGCAGTTAAATGGCGCTGTCATTCCATTCCCCGATGAAGTGGATGGGCGTTTTATTTTTCAATTACCGGCTGCTCATTCAGCCCGATGATTGTGCTCAAAACCAATGGGATCGTCCTGCGTGTTGGCAAATACGGGGAATCCGACAAACTGATAACCCTCTATACCGAGACCTCTGGCCGTATCACCGGGATAGCGAAAGGCGCGCAAAAGAGCAAACGACGGTTTGTCAACAAACTTGAGGAGTTTTCTCACCTGCAAATCCATGGTCGCCCACCTCGGGTGCCGCAGGGGCTGTTCTTCATCAACGAAGCCGAGCTTCTTGCAGCACATCTTCCTCTCAGAACCGATGTACACCGCTATGTATCTGCTGCGTACATCTGTGATCTGACAGTTCGCTTTACACGTGACAGCGACCCGGATCCTCAGCTGTACGCTCTGCTCAAGTGGGCACTGACTGCTCTTGAACACGACAGATGGCCTTACAGAATTGTAGTTCTCGCACATCTTCATCTTCTCGGGATTACAGGATATCGGCCCGAAGTAAACCAGTGCAATCGCTGCCGCCGGCCGGTCAATGCTTCCTCCTCCTACATACTCCTGCCGGGAAGCGGCGCGTTGCTGTGCAATCACTGCAACTCCTCCGGCTCTTTCTCTTTGCCTCGACTCTCGGTCCACACCCTTCGGCTTCTAGCTGCCGGCCAGACCCTCCCGCTCAGTCGACTTCATCATTTACACTTCACCCGGAAGACAGCTGCTGAGGCCCTATCTGCTCTCTACGTGTACACCCTCCACCTGCTCCAGCAAGACATACACTCATGGCGCACTCTCTACTTATTGGGGATTGCCCCTGATAGAGCACGCCTGGTGCCGAAGCCTCCAAAACGCCCCCCTCTCTCTTCCTCCGGCACCACATAATCACGGTTACTCCGTGTCTTCTCCCGGAGCCCTGTTCATCCGGCATGACATGACAAGTTGCCCCTTGACTGTCTCCCTAATTTCATTTAATCATCTACCGGTCTTTCCAGATGACCAGATGTTCACATTATTGTTAATTCAGATCCCGATTCTCAACAGTTGACAACTGCCTGTAGTCTGTACCACCGGGTATCCCGGACTTTTTCAACAATTCCATTTCCAAGAACTCCACTATGAACCGCTCCGGCCTCATCATCACCCTCATCATGGGCTGTCTAGCCGTACTGTTATGGAAAGTAGTTAACGCTCCTGACATGGAACCGCCCTGGCCCACCAAAATTCAGGGATTCTCTTTCTCACCGTTTCAGGCGGGAGAGTCTCCAAGCAAAAAAATTTATCCCACAATCGAGCAGATCGACCGGGATCTATCGATCCTCGCCGGTGATGTCCATGCGGTACGGGCCTATACCGTCGAAGACAACCTTGCGGAAATACCACGTCTGGCAGCAGCCCATGGCCTGAACGTTGTTCTGGGTGCCTGGATAACACCTGATAAAGAAGGCAACGAGAAAGAGATCACCAAAATGATCAAGATTTACCACGAGAACCACCGGAATATCGTTCGGGTTCTTGTTGGCAACGAGGTGCTTTTGCGGACAGATCAACCGCTTGAACAGATGCTGCGCTACATTGACCGTGTCAAAAAATCCGTAAAGGCCCCGGTCAGTACCGCTGAACCTTGGCATATCTGGCTCCAATACCCACAGCTCGTTGAACATGTCGACTTCATAGCCGTCCATCTTCTCCCCTACTGGGAAGGCATCCCCGTCGACAAGGCCGTCGATTACTGTGTGATGCGGTACAATGAACTCAAACAGGCCTACCCGAATAAAGAGATCGTTATCAGTGAAGTGGGATGGCCCAGTGGCGGCCGTATTCGAAAAGGTGCTGTGGCAAGTCCTGCCAATCAGGCCAAGTTTCTGCGCCGGTTCCTGGACGTCGCGGAAAAAAATAAGTACACATACTACATAATGGAGGCCTTCGATCAGATCTGGAAAAAAGATCTGGAGGGAGAGGCCGGCAGTTTATGGGGAGTTTACAACGATGCCCGGCAACCGAAATTTGAATTTGTTGAACCGGTTATCCGAATTCCTCATTGGCGTGAACTGGCGGCGATCAGTATAGTGCTGGCTGTCCTGATACTGATGCTGCTCTTCAGGGACAGCAAGGGGCTGCTTGATCGCGGTCGCGGTTTTTTAGCGCTCATTGCCTATGCCATCACCACTTTTGCCGTCTGGATGGTATACGAATTCCAGAGGCAGTATATGACGATCTCCTCCCTCCTGGTCGGATTTGTTCTGCTCATCGCCGCCACTGGAGCTATTCTGGTCATTTTGGCCGAGGCACACGAATGGGCCGAATCTCTGTGGATCAAAAAATGGCGGCGCCTGCCTCAACCCTCGACTCCTGAAGCTGTCCCGGACGCGGATCTGCCCATGGTCTCCATTCACGTACCGGCCTACAATGAGCCTCCGGAAATGATGATTGAGACACTTAACGCGCTGGCCGCCCTTGACTATCCCAGATTTGAGGTGCTCGTCATCGATAACAACACAAAAGATCCGGCAGTATGGACACCCGTCCAGGAACACTGCAAGATTCTTGGGGACCGTTTCCGTTTCTTCCATGTCGATCCGCTTGCGGGCTTCAAAGCAGGAGCCCTGAACTACACTTTGCGTCAAACAGCACCTGAAGCGGAAGTCGTGGCTGTCATTGACAGTGATTACGTTGTTGAACCCAACTGGCTTCGCGCTCTTGTTCCTCAGTTCGCCGATGAAAACATGGCCATTGTACAGGCGCCGCAGGATTATCGAGATGGCAATGAGAGTGCTTTCAAGGCGATGTGCCTTGCCGAGTATCGGGGCTTTTTTCAGATCGGCATGGTCACACGAAACGAGCGTAATGCCATCATCCAGCATGGAACCATGACCATGGTCCGGCGAAAGGTGCTTGATGAGGTCGGCGGGTGGGCGGAATGGTGTATCACCGAGGATGCGGAGCTTGGTTTACGAATCTTCAAAAAAGGGTATGCCGCCAGTTACATACCGTACAGCTTTGGCAAAGGCCTGATGCCGGACACCTTTCTGGACTACAAAAAACAGCGGTTCCGCTGGGCCTATGGCTCCGTACTTATTCTGCGCCACCACATGATGTCCATGCTCGGCCTGGAACGTACGAAATTAACCCGCGGCCAGCGTTATCACTTCCTTGCCGGCTGGCTTCCCTGGTTCGCCGACGGCATCAATATGCTGTTCAACCTGCTGGCGCTGGTCTGGTCATGGGGCATGATCGTGTTTCCCGAGTACCTGTCACCGCCCCATATTGTGTTTGCACTGCTACCGGTCACCCTCTTTTTCTTCAAAAGCCTGAAGATGTTTTTCCTCTACCGGTCGCGGGTAACAGCCACCCGGCGGCAGAGCGTGGCGGCCGGACTGGCCGGTCTTGCGCTCTCACATACCATTGCCCGTGCAATGCTGACCGGCTTCATCACGCGCCGTATAGGTTTTTTCAGGACTCCAAAAAATGCGGAAGCCAATGCCTTCATCAAAGCATTGGGAGATGCCCGTGAGGAACTTCTATTTGTTATTGCGCTGGTTCTGGCTATTGTCGGCATCCTGTTGCGCGATGACAGTGACATGCTCGACACGCGGATCTGGATGACGGTGCTGGCCATCCAGTCACTGCCCTATTTTGCATCAGTTGTAGTCTCTATTATCAGTGGCTTACCCCGACTGCCGGCCAAACTCGTCGGCGTCATGGCCCCGTTAAAAGGCCTGGGCAAGAGTAATTAACCTCCCCGGATCAGTTCGAGAAGCTCTTCAGCGCTGATCCGGGCGCTGACATCCGCACCTTCAAGCAAAGAATGTGCAAGATCCCTCTTTTCCTGATGCAGACGGACAATCTTCTCCTCAATGGTGCCGACTGTGACCAACCGGTACACTGTGACCGGTCGTTTCTGACCGATCCGGTGGGCACGATCCGCCGCCTGATCCTCAACAGCCGGGTTCCACCATGGATCCATATGGATAACGTAGTCAGCGGCTGTCAAATTCAAGCCAAGCCCCCCTGCCTTCAGACTGATAAGGAAGAGGTCGGCTTCACCCGCCTGAAAACTGTCAACCTGCTGCTGACGCTCCTTGGCCGGTGTCTTTCCATCCAGATACCTATACGTAATCCCACGCTCATCAAGAAAAGAACGGATAAGGGCAAGGTGACCCGTAAACTGACTGAACACCAGGGCCTTATGCCCTCCTCCCAGTAGTTCTTCGACGGTTTCAGCAAAAACCTGGAGTTTCGTGGACGGTATGTCAATCTGGTCGTTAATCAGTTTCGGATGACAGCATGCGCGTCTCAACCGCATGATCTCAGCCAGTATCTGTAAATGACGACCCGTTCGCTCTGCTCCGGCCTCTATATTCTCAAGGGCCTGCTGACGGACCGCCTCATAAAACAGCATCTCTTCCGGCTGCAGTTCGACCCGTAAGGTGATCTCAGTCCGCGGAGGCAACTCTTCCAGAACATCGGACTTGATCCGGCGCAACATGAAAGGCATGATGAGCTTTTTCAGAGCACGCCGGGCTCCACGGTCACGGTGTTTTTCAATAGGAATACCGAAGCGCCGGTTAAACTGCTTAAATGATCCCAGCAGACCTGGATTAATGAAACTGAAAAGATTCCAGAGCTCACCGAGGTGATTTTCAATGGGTGTACCGGTGGTGATGAGACGAAAACTGCCGTTTAATCGCATCGCGGCTTTTGATCGTTTTGTTGCCGCATTTTTAATGGCCTGGGCCTCGTCTAAAACAATCGACTGCCACTTGATCGCGGCTAACCGCTCTATCTCCTGATGCAGCAGAGTGTAGCTCGTGATCAGAACATCAAATCTCCCCAGGGATTCGACAGTCTCCTCGCGATTCAATTCAGAAAACATATGGGCATTAAAGGTTGGAGCGAACCGGTTGATTTCAGCCAACCAGTTCATGCACACTGAGGTCGGCGCCACAACAAGTGACGGTCCACGATGAGCGAAGCTGAGCATGACCGCAATTGACTGCAAGGTTTTACCAAGTCCCATATCATCAGCCAGACAGGCACCAATACCAAGATGTGCCAAGCGGCTCATCCACACAAACCCCTCTTTTTGATAATCCCGCAGCTCCGCTTTGAGAGTAGATGGCAACCTGGGTGTCAGCTGCTGTGCTTCAGCAATAGCCTGCAACCGTTTTTGCCAACCGTCATCGACCTTGGTCTTAGCCTGATGGGCCCACTCCTCTAACGCAAGGGCTGCCAGCGGGTGGACCTTGACCTCCTGTTCATTGCCGGGGTGACTGTTGCCATACAGGATAAGCTCTTCCAATCGGTTACGGAATTCTTGCGTTAAAGCAAGAAACTGACCTTCACCCATGGGAATGAAACGACTCTGCGCTTCTCGTACCTTATCCAGCAGAGCTTTCAGTTCTATAACTTCATCCTGATCAATGTTCAGCTGACCGGACAAGGAGAACCAGTCCTGCTGACTCGTACGAATATTCAAGTTGAGCTGATTGATGCCGGCCTGGCGGCGAACAGCAAGTTTTCCGCCTTCCGGCCACTCAAGAACAACTTTATCCCTGATCTCCTCGATCTCAAGTAACACCTGTAAACACTCTTCCGGGTCAACCAGATGCCATTCCCGACGATTCTCCTGCTCAAAGTCCGTTGCCAGGTCCAGCATGGGACAGCTTTCCTCTATTTCCCGTGCCTTTTCCTCCTCCAGCCGAAGATTTCGTTTTGTCCACAACCGTTTGCCGTCAATTTCACTAACAAGATTAGCCACCCCGACACCTGGTTTCAGATAGGGGCCGCCATCAGTAAAAGGACGGACAAAGAACTCGATACGAAACCCTCTCCCATAGGGAATAATGTGAATATGGATCGTTGAGTCACTTTCAACCTGTCTGGCCTCTTTATCTCCTTTTGGCACTTCAATGGCCGAATGAACAGTCATAAAGGATGCGATATTCCCAATCGCATCCAGCAGCGGACCACTCGCGGCCAGAGGAACCAGCAAGCCCTCTCTGCCTGTTATCTCAGCAATCTTTCTGTGTTCGTCACGGATACGAATAATGCGGAAACGGGTGGGAGTTTCCTGCCAGACAGCGACTGTACCGGTACCGATATCCTGTAGGAATCGGATGAACAGCGACTCGTCCCGCTGTTCAACAACAAGTTCGGGTTCGCCGGCCACAATCTCAACCGGAGTCCGGGGTGAATGTTTCAAAAAAACCAGCGGGTGGCCGATTAACGAGGGCAGAGCTTTCTCCAGATCAAACCGGTATCCTCTGTTTCTTCCATCACCATCTTCCGTCTGCACCAGGGCCTCACAGATCTGTCGGTCCTGTACAGTCAGATAATCGACCTTCCGATTTAAAAACAACCGTTTGAAAGCTATACTCCTGCCTTTACTCCACTGCCCGGCAGCTGATCGTCTCTGTTCTTTTGGTGTCAACTTCAAAATGCCTTCGGTGTGCTCGACCAGCCAACAGAGTCGGGTTGTCCGTTCCGCCTCCTTAATTTTATTTGTCACCTCAATGAGCTCATGCAGGCTTTGCTTCCACGAAGTGCTGGGGGTGATGAGATGGGTCAGAAAAGGTGATCCGAGCTGTCCTGACAGTGTCCGGGCGGTTTCCGTAAGCGATGCATAGTCCGCATCCAGGGTGGCCAGGAGTTCGGCTGATTCCATCGCAACCCAATAAAACTCAGCGGCCAATGCTTTCTGGTGCAGCCGGTGCAGTGATGCCAGGAAGTGTACCGGGACTTCCACCCCCATCCAATGAAGACACAGCATGGCAACCAGCTGTGTTAAGCTCCGCTTTTCTATGGCCAATTTCTCGGTGAGAACCAGCATATCCGGCAAGCCGGCTTCATCAGCGCAGAGAAACGCATCAAGAAACCGATACAGCAGTTCTTCCCCACAATCCTGACAACGGTTTAAAACCGTAACCAGGGCTTCACGGACACGCTGCTGATCTCCGGCCCGGTTCCGGGACAAAAGCGCAAAAATACAGAAAAGACCGGTGATTCCCAGAAAAAAGTAAGACTGCGTCCCAGCATACTTTTGCAGATGCAGCAGATCCGCTTCAAACAGTTCCAGCGAACCTTCAGTATCGCCGGACAGAAAGGCAAGGGAGCCTGCAAATCCGGATCCGGTGAAAGAATCGGCATAACGCTTGAGAAGACTGTCGAGATCTTTAAGTCGTCCCTGCATCAGATAATACTCTGCCAAAAGCCGTCGGAAAGGGATACGTTCATCCGGAGATACGCTCAGATGCTCCTCGCTCTCAAGAAGTGTCACGATCGCAGGAAAATGACAGAGCCGGTCCAAGGCGTACCGGATAACCTGATGAAGCAGAAAAAACTGCAAAGAACCAGAGAGCGAAGCAAACCACAGAGGGTCAAAAGCCCTGGCCACCGCCAATACAGCGGGCGGTTCCACCGCGAGCTGGGAAGAGCACTCATCATTGAAGAAGGTGACAGCATCATCAAGCTTATCAAAATCTGAGCTGTACAGACCTATACGAAACTGCCGCAGTGCCCGCCAACACCTGGTTGCCCATTTCCCGTGCAAGTAGTTGACCGGCGCCATTTTTTCAACCAATGCGGCCATTGGAGGAAAGTTCTGACAAGCTACGGCCTGGCGGATCAGGAACTCTGCTAAAGGCGCAGGACACTGATTTTTCGAAGACAAAAATCCTTTCGAACGCAAACGGGTGATCATCGCACCAACCTCTTCAGGCTTTGGCCTGTTCCCACCGAAGAGAGTCGGATCAAGATTTACCAGACAACGGCTCAGGAACTGAACTGAAACCGGCTCATAGATAATTGCCACAAGTTGCAGCAAAACCTGTTCGCTTGCGTCGAGGGAGGCAACCGCCGCTATATCAGGACCGTTACTTGTGGATACTACTGATGTTGTCACGAACAGAAAGAGAAGCGAAAGATTGGAGATGCTTCCGATCGTACCGGGGAGCACCGTCTATCCGGAGTTACCCGATCACCGCAATATACCGCATCAATGAGAAACCGACGAAAAGATTTTTGTGGAAGCAAGGCACACTGCAGTTTAAATGAAGCAGCGAAGTGGCTTATCATTGCAGCATTCTGGCATTTGTCCACACGTTGGCTTCCTTGCGCAGTCTGCCAAGCCATTCCGTTATCATGGTGTTCTTGTTGAGTTCAAGGAGCTGTTGCTTTAATGCCAGTTCTCTGCCAGCGTCAAGTTTCTCTTCGCTCTGCCGGACATCGACAATCTGGTACAGATAGTACGCAGTTCCAACAGGAATCACTTTCTCCGGAACGGTATCCTTACCGACCCGACTCAACGCATCTTGAAGCAACTCTCCGGGGATCTCTTCTGAAACGTCGTTCCGGGACAGATAACCTGACTCATGCCGTTGCACATCAGCAGGCCACTGTTTCTGTTCCCGTATCTTTTTTAAAACCGCTTCTGCTGAAGCCCGGGCCAGCTCGACACTTTTTTCCTTTTTATAGTCACGTTCCACTCGTTCACGTACAGCTGCAAGTTCGGGAACCATTGATTCCTTAACATCATCAACAAAGAAAATCACATATCCGTTTGCAGTTTCAACGGTGGAACTCAGCTCTCCTTTGCGCAGACTGAAAGCCGCCTGCAGGAATCCGGGATCATTCAACATAGCATCTTTTGGCGGGGTTTCACGCATAAAAAAATCTGTCTGCTCAATAGGATGCGCGTTGCTACTGCGACTGTAATTGGCCAGACTTCCGGCGCGTATAATCTCTTCATAGGCGGATGAAGCCTTTTTAAAGGTGACCGCCTTTACTCCCTGCTGTTCAAGTTTATGGCGTATTGAGGAATACGCCTCTTCAAGCGGCTGCACTGTACCCGGTTGTATTTCCTCCAATCTGATAAGATGAAAACCGAAAGGTGTCTCAACCACCCCGCTCAGCTCACCCTTCTGCAAAGAAAAAACGGCATCTTCAAAAGGTTGCACCATCTGACCGCGGCTGAAAAAACCAAGATCTCCGCCTCTGGTATTGCTGCTGTCTTCAGAAAACTGCTCGGCCAATTGCGAAAAATCGGCACCGTTCCTGAGCTGCCCCAGGAGAGATGAAATCTTCTCTCTCTTTACCTGCTTAACCTCTGCAGAGTCCTCAGGGGAGACCTTGAGTAAAATATGCCGGGCCCTGCGTTTTTCCGGCACGTTATACTGATCAATATGCTCGGTGTAATAAGCATTGACGGCCTGTTGGTTGACGACAACCTGCTTAATATCATCACTGTACGGGAACGTAATGTACTGCAGTTTTATCTGCGGCGGGGTTTTATATTCGTTTTTGTGAGTATCGTACCATTCTGCCAACACCTCATCCGTTATGGTCACCTTATTTAAATAGTCCTCACTTTGTATCGAACCATAGATCAGTTTAACTTCCTGACCGATATACTCCGACCACTGCTGGATCTCGAGAGGGGAAAGGGTTGCCAGCATATCGAAGGCATCGAACAGGCGATTCATCAACAGATCATTGTATATTCCGGTTTCGAAGGTGTTAGGAGAGAGTCTGTTTTGTTCAAGTACGAGTTTATATTTCGCCAAATCAAACTGACCTTCATTCTTAAAGGCTTCCATTGTTTGAATTTTTCGCTGAATAGCCTCATCACTGATCAGGATCCCCATCTGGGCTGCTCCCTGCCGCATTAACTCCGTCTGAATGAGCTGATCTAAAACCTGCTCTTTCAGGCCCATACTTTCAAGCAGCTCCTTGGGGATCTGGCCGCCGAACTGTTGTCTGTACTGCTCGAGAGTCCGTTCATACTGCTGCTGATAGTCCCGATAAGGTATTTCCTTGCCGTTGACCACAGCGAGCGCATTCGGATTATCTTTGATGTTCGTTCCCACGCCCCAGAAAATAAAAACCACGGCGATGACAACAACAATGAGTTGAACGATAAACGATTGAGCATTTTTTCTCAGTAGATTGAGCATGATATATCGTGCCTTTTCAGCGAGTTAAGAGTATTTAATTTGTTAAACTCGTATTATGTTCAATTTATCTGCAAGTTACCAGTGAAAAATGAAGGAAATTCATTCCGAAATAACCGCTGACGGTACATTTTAAAAAAACGGGGTGGATACTTGACAAAGGTCACCCCCTATAGTATTAAATCGGTGTTTTTTTAATTAGGCTTCGAATACTCACCATAATAAACACTTGGCCAAGGAGGAACATATGGCAACAATCGAGCACAAAGGTAAAACATACGAGGTGGATGAGGACGGCTTCTTGCTGAAAGGCCAGGAAGAATGGGATGAAAACTGGGTCGATTATGTAAAAACCGTTGAAGGTATCGCAGAGATTACCGACGAGCACCAGAAAGTTATCGATGCTCTTCAGGAGTATTACAAAAAGAACGGTATCGCGCCTATGGTTCGTATCCTTTCCAAAACCACAGGATTTCCACTGAAGCGCATCTATGAACTGTTCCCATCAGGACCAGGTAAAGGTGCCTGTAAAATGGCCGGTCTGCCAAAACCAACCGGTTGCGTCTGATCACTGAATGTTTTCCCAAACAAAAAAGGCTGTCATTCCGACAGCCTTTTTTGTTTACCTCCCTTTTCTCACCGACTCCGTCTCCCCGCCAAGTTGACCTTCCCTGCAAATCTGTCCAAAAACAGATCGCCCTTTGAGCACAGTTCTCATAAAAAACAGTGCATCCGGCCAAAGGATTTCACAATATCATTATGACGAGGTAAAAAAATCACTGTTTTCCCGACAAAATATCATACGACAGCCTCGCCATCTCTCTGTTCAAAAAGTCCCGTAAGGCTGTTCACACCTGAACATACTTTCACCTTTAGTAACGTATGACAAATGCTCCGTCTTCCCCCTGAGGTTCTTCCTCAATACACTCTACACGGGAAACAATCGCAAAAGGAGAGCCCACTGACAGCCAGGAGACCAGCGCATCGACTCTGGCAGCTTCGCCCTCACAAAGAACAGCAACAGTGCCGTCAGCCTGATTCATGACCCAACCTGAAAGCCCGAGAAGATTTGCTTCCCGCATCGTGTACTCCCGGAATGCCACACGCTGTACTCTGCCATGGACTACTGCGCTTACCCGTTTTCGGTTCATTTTGCCTCCCGATGAACCAGCTGTAAAAATTCCGCTTCGTTGACAAGAGCGAGACCGAGTTCCGCGGCTTTTTTCTGTTTACTGCCAGCCTTGTTCCCAACGACCACATCAGTCACCCGCCGGCTGATGCTGGTTGCCACCTGTCCTCCTTGCGCCTTTACCATCTGTTTGGCCTCCTCTCTGGAAAGAGTGGACAGAGTTCCTGTGAACAGAAACACCCGGCCGTTGAGTGAAGCATGGTCCCTTTGAACTGACTGTACCGTGAGCCCGGCAGAAAACAGTTGTCTGACAGTTGCCCGGTTATCCGGATCCTCGAAGTACTCATAAACCGATGTTCCGGTCTGTTCGCCAATACCTTCGATCTGGAGCAGCTGCTCTTTTCCGGCGGCCATAAGGTGGTCAATATCTGAAAAATGACTCGCCAAAATACCGGCTGTAACTTCTCCGACATAGCGAATACCAAGAGCACGGATCAGCTGTGCCAGTTCGACGTTCTTCTTCTTTTCAATGGCGGTTAAAACGTTCTCAGCTGATTTCTCACCCCACCCGTTCAGTCCGGACAGGGCCTTCTTATCGAGCGTAAAAAAATCTGCGAATGTCTGCACACGCCCTGATTGAACAAGTTGCTCAACGTTTTTTTTGCCCAATCCTTCCACATCCAATCCGTTTTTACCGACAAAGTGTATCAGCTTTTGTAACTGCTGGGCCGGACAGTAACGGTTGACACACCGGACAACAGCCTCACCCTCCGGCTGAACCAGAGGCTGGCCGCATTCAGGGCAGTTTTGAGGAAAGCGGATGGGCCGTTCCTGCCCGGTGCGCATCTCGGGAATCACTTTGACAATTTCTGGTATCACATCACCGGCTCGCTGCACCAAAACAGTGTCATGAATCAACAGCCCTTTCCTTGCAATCTCATCCCGATTGTGAAGGGTCGCCCGCTGGACAATCACACCGTTCAATTCCACAGGTCGCAGATGCGCCACAGGGGTTATTGCTCCGGTCCTTCCGACCTGAAAATCAACAGCGTCAACCACCGTTGTCACTTGTGTGGCGGGAAATTTCCAGGCTACTGCCCAGCGTGGAGCCCTGGCTGTTGCACCGAGACGTTGTTGCAGATCCAGGCGTCCGACCTTAACAACCATGCCGTCAATTTCATAATCCAGATCATTCCTGACCGTCAGCAGATATTGGTAGTGTCTCTCAACCTCCTCAGTATCAGTACAAACACGGATCAAACCGTTAACCGGAAACCCCAGCTCACGGAGCCGGATAAACAGTGTTTCCTGATCAGGAACTGCTGGCAGCACCGTATGCCCGATGCCATACACATAAAAAGAGAGAGGCCGCTGCGCCGTAATCTTTGGATCAAGTTGTCGCAGAGATCCGGCTGCAGCATTGCGAGGGTTCGCAAACAGTGGTTCCCCCATCTTTTCCCGCTGCCGGTTCAAGGCGGCAAACCCCTGTTTTGTCAGAAACACTTCACCCCGAACGATCAGCTCTTCAGGGTAGATGGTATCAGCTGTCGTAAATAATCGTAATGGTATTGCCGGTACAGTTTTCAACTGAGCAGTAATATCTTCTCCAGTTACCCCATCGCCACGCGTCGATCCAAGAACAAAAATTCCGTGACGATACACGAGCTCCACAGCCAATCCATCGAGTTTAGGCTCTACAATAAGGTGAATCGGTTCATCAGATTTAAGATAACGATACACCTTCTCCACAAACTCAACAAACTCACTCCTGCTGAAGATATTATCCAGACCGAGCATCGGAGAAAGGTGCTCGACCGGGGCAAAGGCTTCAAGAGCCTGCCCACCGACACGCTGACTTGGAGAGTCAGCGGTTACCAGATCAGGATAGGCCTCCTCCAGGGAAAGCAGTTCACGGAACAGAGAATCGTACTCACCATCAGCAATAACAGGATCGTCAAGCACATAATAACGATACGCATGCAAACGGATCTGTTCACGCAGATACTCTAACCGCTTGACCACCTCCCGTTCCATTTCCTACATGTCCTCAATCAACACACCGGCCTTAGCGATATTAGCGGGGCTCTCCTCATCAATGAAGAGCAGCACCGCCTCTTTTGGTTTGTTTGTCGCCTCAGCAATAACATCAGTGACACCCCTGGCTATCTTCTGTTTCTGCTCCTTGGTAAGCTTTCCGGCAACTCGAATACTGACATACGGCATATACCACCTCTTTTCAATATGCTTGACGGGTAAAGGTTATTCAATACAATAAACGATATCGTCCGTAACTCTTTGCCACTGACCGTGACAAACATCTTCCGTTTTTTACGGGACAAACGTTCATCCTGCGATTAAAGATAGCAGAAATGAACAGTCGCGTCGATCAGCAAGACCATGTCCTGCGACAACAATTTCCAGAAGAGGACAAAAAAATGCATGTTATTGTTACCGGCGGTGCCGGATATATCGGCAGTCATACCTGTCTTGAGCTGCTCAATGCAGGCTATCAGGTTACAGTGATCGACAACCTCTGCAACTCTTCCCGGGAATCTCTCCGTCGGGTTGAGGAGTTAACGAAAAAATCCATCGCCTTCTTTGAAGTCGACCTTTTAGACATTGAGGCTGTCCGGTCTGTGTTCTCCACTGCATCAGATGCAACGGCTGTCATCCACTTTGCCGGTCTTAAAGCTGTCGGTGAATCGGTGCAGCAGCCCCTGCGCTACTACCGTAACAATCTTGATTCCACCATCAACCTCTGTCAGGTCATGCACGAGCACGGCCTCACAAATATTGTTTTTTCTTCCTCAGCAACTGTCTATGGCGATCCGGCTACTGTGCCGATCCGGGAAGATTTTCCACTCTCCTGCACCAACCCTTATGGCCGTACCAAGCTGATAACCGAAGAAATCCTCCGCGATCTCCACACAGCTGATCCCCGCTGGAATATCATCCTGCTCCGTTACTTCAATCCGGTAGGCGCCCATATCAGCGGCCGTATCGGTGAGGATCCCAACGGAATCCCCAACAATCTCATGCCCTATATTTCTCAGGTTGCCGTAGGCAAGCTTCCAGAATTATCGATCTTTGGCGATGATTATCCTACTGTGGACGGTACCGGTGTACGAGACTACATTCATGTTGTTGATCTTGCCCTTGGACACCTGCACGCTTTAAACAAACTGCGCGAGCAAAATGGTGTTGCTGTTTACAACCTAGGAACAGGCAGAGGCTATTCGGTCAAAGAAATGGTTGCGGCCTTTGCAAAAGCCAGCAATCGTCCCGTCCCCTATCGTATCACCGCCCGTCGTCCGGGCGACATAGCGCAGTGCTATGCTGATCCCTCTCTGGCCAGACAGGAACTGGGGTGGCAGGCACGTTACGGAATTGAAGAGATGTGCGCCGACACCTGGCGGTGGCAGATCAATAACCCAAACGGTTACCGCTGACCAGGATACCGTCTGGTAATCGGACCATCAGACTGTCTGTTCTTCAGAAACAATCACCACATCCCATGCCCGACTCTCCCCAGGACACTCTGTTTGCCTCCGGCGTCATTGCCGAGGACTTCACCTTCAATGAACACGTGGCAGCGGTGTTTGACGATATGCTCGATCGTTCCATCCCCTGTTATCGTCTAGTCATCGACGCAATGGCGCAAATTCTTTCCTGTCATCTTCAACCCGGGACCACAGTTTATGATCTCGGCTGTTCTACCGGAACAACCATTTTCGAGCTGACAAGACGACTGCCCGGAATGGAGCTTACATTCATCGGAATCGACAACGCTCCGGCCATGGTGGCCAAAGCCCGTACCAAGAGCGCACAGTACAGTAAAAATCACGACATCCACTTCAAGGAATGCGATATCACCTCCTGCAGCCTCCCTGGAGCCGGGGCGATCCTCTGTAATTATACTCTTCAATTTCTTCGACCATTGGCCAGACAGAGCTTTATCAACCGTATCTTTGCCGCACTGCCCTCAGGGGGAGTGTTCATCTTAAGCGAGAAAACCATCGCCCTCTCCAGCAGATTAAATCGTGACTTTATTGAGATCTACCACTCATTCAAAAAACAACAGGGCTACTCCGAGCTTGAAATAGCTGCCAAACGTGAAGCCTTGGAAAATGTTCTTATCCCCTTTACGATAAGGGAAAACACTGCTTTGTTAGAACAGGCCGGCTTTAGCGAAATCGAACCGTTTTTCACCTGGTTTAACTTCTCCTCAATCGTGGCCTTGAAACGTTAACCAGATGAAGCTGCTCGAAATTTTTCCTGATGCCCGGATAAATCAACTCCAGCAGATCCTCTCCGACAAATCGGCCTGGCTGAGCCAGGACAAAAAAGGATTTCTGCGCTATCGTGCCAATCTCCAGCAGGTGGCCCACCTGCGAGCCTCTTCCTGTGATTTTTCCACAGATACAGTACGCATCGGCACGGCAACTGACCTCACTGTCCGGGAGCAGCAGACTGTACACCAGGCTTTGCGCAATCTCATGCCCTGGCGCAAAGGCCCATTTTCAGTCTTCGGGATTGAGATTGATGCTGAATGGCGCAGTGAACGGAAATGGAGGCGCATTATCCCTGAACTTCCCGATTTGTCGGGAAAAGTAATTGCGGATATCGGCTGCAACAACGGTTACTATATGTTTCGGGCCGCCTTTCATCGTCCGGCTTATATTCTTGGGTTTGAACCGTACGTTCACCATTACTATACGTTTCACACACTCAACACCTTTGCATGTCAGGAAATACTTGATGTCGAGCTGCTTGGCATTGAACATCTGCCCCTGTTCCCTGAAAGCTTTGACGTCATCTTCTGTCTTGGCATCCTGTATCACCGTCCGTCCCCAATAGGGGCTTTACGTGACCTGTTTACAGCTCTTAAACCGGGTGGAACCCTCTTTATAGAGTCCCAGGCCATTCCCGGAGGGGAACCCGTCGCTCTGTTTCCAAAAAGGACCTATGCCAAAGTCCCCGGAACATGGTTTGTACCCACAGCCGGCTGTCTGGATAACTGGCTGACACGAACAGGATTCAACAGTGTGCGATTATTTCATGATCACGCCATGAGCTCAGATGAACAGCGTCGTACATCCTGGATGACTTTTGAATCCTATGAAGATTTCATTGACAAGAATAATCCTGCACTTACAGTAGAGGGGTATCCGGCTCCCCGCCGGGTGTTCTTTAAGGCTGTGAAATAGCTGCCTGAACCTGCTTTTCTTTTCTACATAATCCCGGCTGGCTGACCAGCCCAACTTTTACTCACACAAGGTAAGCGATAATGAATGCGTATGACTGCACTCTGTACCATGGCGGCTTAAAAGGAGCTGAAACTGCGTTTGGTGAAAATGCGGAAAAGTACTCGGTTGGAGAGGTGATTTTTACCTTTGCCGGTCATCGGCTCAACCGAGACCGGAACACGGTAACACTCAGTGAAGAAGAACTGCAGCGTGGCGACATCAGCATGGAACTCGCGTCACGAATGATGAACCGAACCTACTATGAAACTGAAAAGATCCGTCGTGTCCTCCAGACAATTTTTCATATGGTGAACAGGGGGCATCAGGTTTTCGTCGTAGGAACAATCCTGGACGATGATTCAGTCAAGGGTGGAACGGGTTGGGCTGTGGAGCTGGCAAAACTCTTTAATCGGCCTCTTCACGTCTATGATCAGCAGCGTCGTCATTGGTTCACGTGGAAGGACGGAGCCTGGCAGGAAGATAACCCGAAAATCCGCTACACGACCTTTGTAGGCTCAGGAACCCGGTATCTCAGCGATGACGGGCTCGCGGCAATCAACCAGCTTTTTGCTGACAGCTTTGGCGAATAATATACAACCGCTGTCCGGCAATCGGTCAAAAAATACCCGGTCTTCCAGATCTGCCGGTATGTGCAGTCTGGAGCCGGGTGCCCTTCATGCTGACTACTTCCCGATACAAAACTGACTGAACACAGTATCCAGAACCTCATCAGGTGTCGTCAAACCGGTAATATCCCCGACGCAGTCAAGAGCTGACTGAACCTCCACGGCCATCAGGTCAACGGGGTCTCCGGCAATCAATGCCTGTTCGAATCGTTGACAGGCTTCCAGGGTCCGCAGGAGAACCGCCCGATGCCGTGTGTTCGGTGCACAGGTCATCTGGTCGGTTCCGGGCCCCTTCCCGCCGACAATTGTCTGAAAAAGAGCATCCAGCAGCTGATCAATCCCCTCAAGATATTTGGCGGATATAGGTATGCAAACCGTACCGGAAAAAGAACGGAACAGTTCATCAAGTTGTGCAGGTGTCATCAAATCACTTTTATTGACAACCACCAGGTGAGATTTGTGACAGACACTCTGATAGAGCTCCTCATCCCGCTGTGTTAGCCCGACAGCACCGTCCACAACAAACAGGACGAGGTCGGCAATTTCCAGCTTCTGTCGTGCCCGTTCAACCCCCAGTGCCTCGATCGGATCTTCATACT
>JAAYDD010000036.1 GCA_012729435.1 Desulfobulbus sp. | reverse complement strand
CCTTTATTCACCGACAGCATTTGGTCATCTCAATTATGGCCGGTATACCGTTGAATACCATGGCCGCGGCCTTGTCCGGCCCAGTGCGCCTGATTCGGGTGATGCCCAATACCCCTGCACTGGTTCTGGCCGGGGCCTCAGCATACAGTGCCGGCTCTGAGGCCACCGACGAGGACCGGCAGAACGCCGGTATGATCCTCTCGGCGGTGGGAACTTGTATTGAGGTGGAGGAGCACCTGCTTGACGCCGTGACCGGTTTAAGCGGCTCCGGCCCGGGGTATGTGTTGACCTTTATTGAGGCCATGATTGATGGTGGTGTTCTTGCCGGTTTACCGCGACCCGTTGCTGAGCAGCTGACTCTGCAGACAGTCTACGGAACGGCCAGGCTGGCGATGATGACCGGAGAGCATCCGGCAATACTGAAAGGCAAGGTCACTTCACCGGCTGGAACCACTATCAGCGGTATACAGGTGCTCGAACAGGGCGGGTTGCGCGGAGTTGTCATGACCGCCGTAAAAGCAGCAACAGAGCGTTCTGTGGAGCTCGGAGTATGAATATTCGTTACGCAGGGATCATTACGCGACCGGACAGTCCGGAGGTTGATGAGATCGGCCGGGAGATGATCGACTGGTTTCGGAATCGCTCCATCCGGGCTGATTTCAACCGGATCGATCCCCATATGGATATTCTGATTGTATTGGGCGGTGACGGCACCCTGCTTCATGTGGCAGACAAGGCGGCTGAATATCAGTTGCCGGTGTTGGGCATCAACCTCGGCAACCTGGGTTTTCTGACGGAAATTGCTGCTGATGAACGGTATGAGGCCCTGGAACTACTTCTGGTGGAAGATGATGTCCGTCTGGAAACACGGATCATGCTCTCTGCTGCCTATGTGAATGGCACCACCGGCGAAAAAAGTGCCTCTGTACATGCGCTGAATGAAGTCGTCATTGTCAAGAAGAGTACAGAGGCCATGATCCGTTTGCGCTGTTGGGCAGACCGTGAATACGTGACCACCTACCGCGCAGATGGTCTGATCATTGCCACTCCCACCGGATCCACAGCGTATAATCTTTCTGCCGGAGGACCGGTGGTGCACGCTGAACTTGATGCCATTGTTGTGACGCCGATTTGCCCGTTCATGCTGGAGTCTCGGCCGGTACTGCTGGGCTCGGACCATAACGTCACCACCCAGCTTCTCGCTCCTGCCGGAGAGGTGAAGGTTATCGTGGACGGCGGCCTGCAATGGACCATCACGGAAAACGATTACCTGCTGGTACGCAAGGCGTCGCTGCCGCTGCTCATTGTCAGTTCACCATGGAAAAGCTACTTCAACATACTGCGAAATAAACTGAACTGGGGCGGAGCAAGTATTGATATTCCCCTTCCGGAGAAGGTGTGCAAGCACTGCTGAGGCTGACAGACAGGCTGTATCAGCAGAAAGAGGAAGCTGACAGATCACCGTTTACGCCGCTGCAGACTGTATTTTTTCATCTTGTACTGCAGTAGACTTTTGGTGATGCCGAGCTGTTCAGCAGCTCTGGCCTGCACATAAAAGTTGTCTTCCAGTGCCTTTCGCACCAGCTTTTCTTCGATGCCGTTTAAAACTTCCGACAGACTGAGATGTTCCGGAATGAACTGGCTGAGCTCCAGCCCTTTACTCCAGTCATGGGAAGGGGAGAGTTCAGTGGAATCAGGCTGTACATCCTCAGGTTCAATGCGATTGCCGCTGCAGAGAATCGCAGCCCGTTCAATGGTATTTTCGAGCTCACGCACATTACCTTCCCATGGAAGACTGACAAGCAGGCGCAATGCTTCCGGGGAGATATCGAGTTCTTTACCTAAATTCCGGCTGTTCTTTTCGAGAAAATGGGTAACCAGTGCCGGAATATCGTCTACCCGTTCCCGTAAAGGGGCCAGGTGAATATGGATGACATTGAGACGGTAATAGAGATCTTCCCGAAAATTTCCCTTGTCCACCTCATCTTTAAGATCCTTGTTCGTGGCGGCGAGGATACGGATGTCAACGTTCTGTGTGGTTGAACCTCCCACCCGTTCAAAACTTTTTTCCTGAAGAACCCGCAGGAGCTTGGCCTGTAACTGTGCTGACATCTCGCCGATTTCGTCAAGAAAAAGGGTACCGGTATCAGCGAGCTCAAAACGTCCCTTGCGCATGACGACCGCATCGGTGAACGCTCCTTTTTCATGTCCAAACAGCTCGCTTTCCAGGAGATGCTCTGACAGGGCTGCACAGTTGACTGAAATAAAGGGCGCTTCACGGCGGGGGCTCAGGTTGTGAATCGCTCTGGCGACGAGTTCTTTACCCGTACCTGACTCACCGGTGATCAGAACAGAGGAGGGGGTTGGGGCGACTTTTTCAATTAACTGATACACCATGCGCATGGAAGGACTCTTGCCGACCATGCCGCCGAATCCTGAGCGGGGAATGGCCTCTGCCCGGAGCCTTCTGATTTCACGAATCAGACCGTAATGCTCAATGGCCTTGGTCACACTGGCCAACAGCTGCTGGTTGGAAAACGGCTTGGCCAGATAGGTGAACGCACCTAAACTCATGGCCTCTACAGCTTTCTCAACCTCTGCATAGGCGGTGATAAGGATAACAGGCAACTCTCTGTTATACTCCTTGATCTTGGCCAGCAGCTCAATGCCGTCCATTCCCGGCATCTTCATGTCCGAGAGGACGAGGTCCAGATCAGTGCTGTACACAATGGGAAGGGCGGTTAAGCCGCTTTCTGCAGAAAAAACTTCGTACCCTTCGTCTTTGAGGAGTTCCTCAAGGACAATCAGATAGTTAGGTTCATCGTCGACAATTAAAATGGTGTGCATGACAGTTCAACAGGAGAAAGATGACTGGGAGTTCCGACGCAGACGGGTCAGAAGTGTTTCAAACATGGCAAGGGGAGGACAAAATCCCTCCTTGCCACCGGCAAGAGGATGCGTTGGTCTGGTGGAGCCGTGAAAGTCGCTCCCTCCGGTCAGCAGTAACCCGTGATGAGCGGCAATGGCCTTGAGCTTTTTTCTCATTTTTTTGGTGTGCGTTGGATAATAGATTTCAACACCATCGAGGCCATATCTCGCGAGTTCCTGAATAAGTGACGGCTGCAGCCGCATCTCCGGGTCCAGGTGGCCGGGATGCGCTAACACGGCTACACCGCCCATCCGGTGAATCATGTCGATGGTCGCGGCAGGTGTATAGCTGAACCGGTCTTCCCAGGCCGGCCGGTTACGGCCGAGATACCTTTTGAAGGCAGCTTCAAAGCTGTCCACAACGCCCTTTTCAATGAGAAGACGGGCAATATGGGGTCGGCCGATCTGACCGCCGCCGGATACACGCTGTACTTCCTCTTCACGGATCACGATGCCAAGGTCACGTAATTTTTGAAGGATGATGGTGTTACGCTGCTTTCGGCCCTCCTGCAGGGGTCGTAGCCAGAGTTTGAGCTCGGCATTGTTGATATCAATACCATAGCCGAGGATATGAACTGCACGCTGATACATATTGGTACTGATTTCCACGCCGGTAAGAGTGATGATCCCGGCCTGCGAACCCAGTCTGGTGAACTCTTCCACCCCTTCAATGGTGTCATGGTCTGTCAGAGCCAGTCCCTGCAAACGGTTGCGTGCAGCCAGAGTTATCAGCTCCTCTGGTGTGTGGCTTCCGTCTGAATAAAGGGAATGGATATGAAGATCGACGCACATGCCGGAAGTTTTGAACCGTATGGAGGAAGGGATAATATGTGGGCTGATGGTCATTGATACTCAGCATACTGTACTTAAGGACCGGGCGTTGCGCAATAACCAAATAGAATCACTGCACGGGGAGTGACTTGTCATTTGACAGAGCTGTTCTTATTGTTGCGAGACAACCTCGTGCAAAAGGAGTAACCATGTCAACACACCACATGAATCTTGAGGCGTATCGGATAGACACCGAACCGTTTTATTTACCTGTTGGCCAGGAAATCAGCATAGCTGAGGCAGCCTACCATGACGGTACACCATTGCTGCTGAAAGGGCCGACAGGATGCGGCAAAACCCGCTTTATGCAGTATCTGGCCTGGCGGTTGCAGCGTCCGCTGGTCACTGTATCCTGCCATGATGACCTTTCCACCTCTGATCTCGTTGGCCGTTATCTGATCAGGTCAGGTGAGGCGGTGTGGACCGACGGTCCACTGACCATGGCTGTCCGGGCCGGAGCAATCTGCTACCTTGATGAGATTGTTGAGGCCCGTAAGGACACGACCGTTGTTATTCATCCTCTGGCCGATGACCGTCGGCAACTGCCCATTGAAAAACGGGGAGAGCTGTTGACTGCCCCTCCTGAATTCATGCTCGCCATCTCCTACAATCCCGGTTACCAGAGTGTACTTAAGGATCTGAAGGCTTCAACCCGTCAGCGCTTTATTGCACTGAGTTTTGATTATCCCGAACCTGATAAAGAGGTGGAAATTGTCTGTAAAGAGGGGGGCTTGTCGCCTGAAATCGCCAAATCTCTCGTTAAACTGGCGGTCATGACCAGAGGATTGAAGGATTCTGGACTTGTTGAAGGCGCGTCGACAAGGTTGTTGATCCTGGCCGGCCAGCTCATTGGTCGGGGCATAGAAATCAAAACCGCCTGTCGCGCCGCCATCAGTGAAGCACTGACCGATGACCGGGAGCTGCTTGCAGCACTTGATGAGATGGTCAGTTCACTGTTTTGATTGCAAATGGATCTTGAAAGCCTGAAAACACGGTTTTACCAGCTTGTGGCTCCCAGTTTGCCCAATGAGTGGGATGTTGAAGCTGCTCTGGAACCGCTGATAGACTGTGAAGCTGAACACCTGGATGGCATTTTCTCCCAGGTGCCGGCGATCTGGCCGGTTTCCCACTCTCTTTGCTTTGCCTATCTCAGTGCAGCCGGCCCTGCTCTGAGTTGTCTTGCTGTTGAAGAACTGTCGCTCTGGGTGCACAGCCTTTTGGACCGGTATGAGAGCGGCGGCCTGCGTGAGGCACGACTGTTCATGGATGATGTGGAACAGCACTATGCCTGCCGGCTTCGCGGGGAGGGGGGGGTGCGTCTGCTTGATGTTCGATCCCGGTTGCAGCCTTATGTCAATGGTCTGGCAGGAAAAGAGATGCCCCTGGTTGCTGCTGACGAGGCCGGGACAGATTCGGAATCTATATTTCTTCCCAATGTGATCGGTGTGTTGCAGACCCATGAACACAATTTTTTTCTCTACAAACTGATTGTTTCCTTTCAATGGGCGTCCCTTCGCGCCGGGATGTACCTGGGGCCGGAGTGGATGGAAGAAACAGAGAAAAGCGCCCATCCACTGGATCGTTTTTTTTCCGAGTTTTCAGAACCGGAGAAAGCCCGCAGTCTCTATCATATTTTTGAAACAGCCCGGGTGCTCAACTTCTTGCGGGATGAACTGCCCGGATTAATGCGGGAAGCCGGAACCGTCCTCCCGCAGCTCCCTCTGACTGGTGATGATGCCGCACATCCGAATCTGCTTGATTGGCTGCAGCGGGGTGTGCTGCGCGGTGAATGGCCCGCACCACCCTCTCCGCCTCTTTTTGTTCAGGCGGCTGCTCTGATTAAACGGTGTCAGAAAGAGGGGGAGGATAATCGGCTCAGTCTTGAGGCTGTACGCGAGCTGATGCCTCTGATCCCGGAAACTGAAGTTTTTGCCGGTACAAGACCGCTCCTGTTTCAAGGGGTCATGCGGTTGCAGGAGATGCGCAATGCTGGTGCAAAAGAGGAGGTGGAGAAAGAGTTGCGCCTCATGAAAACCATGACGGTTCAACTTCCTTCGATCGGGAAAAAGCAGCTTCCGCCGGATGCCCAATCCGTGAACACCGCCGGACGGAGTGGCGGAGACACTGCGGTGATTATCGATACGGACAGTGCCTGGGAACAGCTGCCCCCCTTTCTCCATTCCCTGGCACAGCGAATTGACAACAGTGAATCACAGCAGTCGGAGCAATCGATTGATCAGAGTGCTCCCGGAAAAAGTGGCGTGATTGATCAGACGGTCAGTGCTTCAGGAGCAGGAAAGGCCGGTCAGATCTTCTCACGTTTGGCCCGGGGCCCGGCTGATGTAAAAACAGATGAGAAGATTGCCGGACCGACCGTGTATGATGAGTGGGATTATCGGCGCAAAGGATTTCGGAAAAACTGGTGCGTTGTCACAGAGAAGGAACTGACGCCAGTCCAGAACACGTTTATCGAACAGACCTTGAAAAAATACCGTGGACAGATCCGCCGATTACGGTATCAGTTTGAACTGTTGCAGACGAGCGAGCGGTTTATACGCAGGCAGCGGGACGGTGATGATATCGACTTCGATGCCCTGGTGGAATCATTGTCTGATATCCGGGCCGGCCATCCGCCTTCTGACCGTCTTTTTATCAGGCTCGCCCGCGATCAGCGAGACATTGCCGCCTCTTTTTTGGTGGATATGTCCAACTCCACTGCCGGATGGGTCGGACAATCGATCAAGGAGGCCCTGGTTCTTATCTGTGAGGCGATGGAGGTTCTGAACGACCGGTACTCTATCTACGGGTTCTCAGGGATGCGGCGATTGCGCTGTGAGGTCTTTCCGATAAAGCGGCTTGAGGAGCGTTACTCTAAGGCGGTCCGGCAGCGGATCGGCGCCATCGGCCCGCGTGAGTATACCCGTATGGCACCGGCTATCCGCCATCTTAGCTCCTTGTTTGCCCAGGTTGAGGCCAAGGTGAGACTGCTGATTGTCCTTTCTGACGGGAAGCCCGAAGACTATGATGATTACAAGGGCGAGTATGCCATTGAGGATACCCGTCATGCGCTGCTGGAGGCCAAGGCCATGGGAATACATCCCTTCTGTATCACTATTGACCGGCAGGCTCATGAGTACATGGCCCACATGTACGGTGAGGTCAATTATATCTTAATCGACAAAATCAACCAGCTGCCTTCACGGATGTCAGAGATCTATCGAACCCTCACCAGCTGATATATCTGGGCGAAACTCAGAGACGGCCGGTGAAGAACGAGCACTCCCTTGGAGTGTCGCCGTACTGAATCAGATGGAGATTCCGGCGTATAACCGACATTTTGGATCCATTAGTCATGCCCGCACGACAACGGTTGTTCACAGTACTTGTTCTGCTGTTGATGATGGCAGAAGTTTTTGCAGCGGCAGAAGGTCTGAGCGATGACATCACCAGGCGACTCAAGGCTCAGGCATACCGCGCGTATTATGGAAAGGGAGAACCGGTCAACCATGAAAGAGCCTTGCTTTTGTATGAGCAGGCTGCGGAACGAGGCGATGCTGAGGCCCAGTTTATTTATGGCGGCATGCTGTATCAGGGGCAGGGCAGAGAGGCGCCGGATAAACATAACGGTTTTAAGTGGTTGTTGAAGGCGGCTGAACAGGGCAAGGAGTCTCCTGAATCACTGGGGATTATCGGAGCAATGTACCTGCGTGGCAACGCAGTCCCGCAGAACTATATGGAAGCGGAAAAATGGCTGAATAAGGCGGCAGAAAGGGGCAATGCGGCGGCGCAAAACGATCTGGCCTATCTTTACTATCACGGGTTGGGCGGTGCGCCCGATTATCGAAAGGCTCTGGAACTCTACGAGCAGGCGGCGCTTCAAGGAGATGTTGTGGCGCAGGCCAATACCGGGTTGATGTACGCCGCCGGTGTCGGTACCGACAGGGATAGGGCCAGAGGATACGCCTGGTACTCATTGGCTGCCAGCCGTGGAAACACGGCCGCATCAATGAACCGGAACAGCCTTATGCTGGAAATGTCCTGGGAAGAGCTCAATCGGGCACAGGCTCTTTCACTTGAACTGTACCGTCGGGTGGAACACGTTGCAGCGCCCAAAATGATAGCTCCGGAACAGGAGGACTAGGGATCCGACCTGTTACTGACCGGCCATCCGGTTAAGCAGTCCGGTCAGTTCTTCGATGTTTTTACAATCAATAACAGCAGGACGCAGACGTGCAGCTCCGGGTAATCCTGCAAGAAACTTGACAACCTGCAGTTTCACCTTGAACAGCACTCTGTTCACCGGGAGAAACTGCTGAGCCAGCTCCACATAACGTCTGATCAGCGGAAGGCGCGCGGTCAGGGACGGCGGTTTTTCTGTTCCGGCAAAGAGCCAGGGATTGCCGAGAGCTGCCCGGCCGACCATGACACCATCACATGCGGTTGACTGCATCATCGTCAGCCCGTCAGCAAAAGAGCGGACATCACCGTTGCCGATGACCGGAATAGTGACCGCTTGTTTTACTTTCCTGATCACTTCCCAGTCGGCGCGGCCTCCAAAACCCTGTTCCCAGGTTCGACCATGAACAATCACGGCTGCTGCACCGGAGGTTTCGGCCATGGCGGCAAACTCCGGTGCATTGATGGTCGATTCTGTCCAGCCGCTTCGAAACTTCACGGTAACAGGCAGGCGGGTACAGCTGCAGACTGCTCTGATAATGGTTTCAGCCAGAAGAAGATTCTTCATCAGAGCTGCGCCGCACCCTTTTTTGACAACTTTTCGTACCGGACAGCCCATGTTGATGTCGATCAGATCAACGGGGAGCCCGGAGACAATAGCAGCCGCCCGCCCCATGAGTTCAGCGTTGTTTCCGAACAGCTGTACCGCAAAGGGCCGCTCCGCAGCGATGGTCTGCAGAAGGTCATGCGTAT
>JAAYDD010000035.1 GCA_012729435.1 Desulfobulbus sp. | reverse complement strand
GGTGCCGGTTTTATCGGCAGTAACTTTGTGCTTGAATGGCTTCATGAGATCAACGAGACGATCATTAATCTTGATCTGCTGACCTATGCCGGCAATCCGGAGAACCTGGCCGGACTCACCGGTAACACACGATACATATTTGTCCAGGGTGACATCGGCGATGTAGCATTGCTCTCCGAGCTGTTTAACGATCATCGCCCCCGGGCTGTTGTCAACTTTGCCGCAGAGTCACATGTGGATCGCAGTATCCACGGGCCGGAGGACTTCATCCAGACCAATGTGGTCGGGACATTCAGGCTGCTTGAGGCAGCACGCGGGTACTGGCAGAATCTGAAGGGTGCTGAGCAGGAGGCATTCCGTTTTCTCCATGTTTCCACCGACGAAGTGTACGGTTCATTGTCACCGGCGGCTCCGGCTTTCACAGAAAAGCATCCCTATGCTCCCAACAGCCCCTATTCCGCCAGTAAAGCGGCCAGTGATCATCTCGTTCGGGCCTATCATCACACCTATGGTCTGCCGGTTTTGACCTCCAACTGTTCAAACAATTATGGCCCGTACCAGTTCCCGGAAAAATTGATACCTCTTTGTATTCATAACGCTCTGGCCGGTCGCTCCCTGCCCATATACGGAGATGGTCTCCAGATTCGCGACTGGTTGTTTGTCACCGATCATTGCAGTGCCATCCGTGAGATTCTGGCAAACGGTATACCAGGGGAGATATACAATATCGGCGGCTGGAACGAAAAAACAAATCTTGAAGTGGTGCAGACGCTGTGTACGCTTTTGGATGAACTGAAACCGCGTGCTGACGGTCTGTCATATGCCAAACAAATCGTCTTTGGTCAGGATCGGCCCGGACATGACCGGCGATACGCCATTGATGCCACGAAAATTGAACGGGAACTGGGCTGGAAACCGAAAGAGACCTTTGATACCGGTATTCGAAAAACTGTTCGCTGGTATCTTGATAACCAGGAGTGGGTGAACAGTGTTACCCGTGGCAGCTATCGGCAGTGGATCGATCAGCAGTACGGAGGCTGAAACATGCGTATTCTCCTTACCGGCAGAAATGGGCAGGTAGGATTTGAGTTACAGCGTGCTTTGAGCCCGCTGGGAGAGATTGTAGCTGTAGGCCGACGTGAATGTGATCTCGCCGACAGCGATGGATTACGTGCGTTGATCCGAAAAAACCAGCCGGATATTGTTGTCAATGCGGCGGCGTACACGGCTGTTGACAAGGCAGAGTCTGAACTGGCAGAAGCCTTTGCCGTCAACGGGACGGCACCGGGTGTGCTCGCTGAAGAGGCGGCGGAAAGAAAAGCACTGTTCATTCACTACTGCACCGACTATGTTTACGACGGCTCCAGTACCGACTGGTACCGGGAAGACGATAAACCAAACCCTCTCAACGTGTACGGGGCCAGCAAGTTGGAAGGCTCACGGGCAATAGAGCGTGCTGCAGTAAACCATCTTATTTTTCGTACGAGCTGGGTCTTCAGTGCCCACGGTGCTAATTTTGTAAAAACCATCCTTCGTCTGGCAGCGGAACGGGAACAGCTCAATATCGTTGCCGACCAGGTGGGAGCACCTACTTCCGCAGCCCTCATAGCAGACGTGACCGCGCAGATTGTCGGACAATACCGGCGAACCGGCGGGGCTGGCTTTCCATATGGACTCTATCATCTTGCCGCTACCGGGACCACCACCTGGTACGATTTTTCGCAAACCATTGTCAGCACCGCTCTGCGGGCCGGGAAAGTGCTGAGGCTGAAACCGGACACTATGTATCCTGTCAGTTCAGCGGAATATCCGTTACCGGCAGCAAGGCCGGCCAATTCACGGCTGTCCACCATGAAACTACGGCAAACCTTTGGGCTGCATCTGCCTCCGTGGCAAAATGGTCTTGATCATGTACTGCAGCAGATTCTGTGAGGAGGAAAGCCATGCGTAAAGGTCTTATCCTGGCCGGAGGTTCCGGAACCCGACTGTATCCGGCCACTTTAGCGGTGTCCAAACAGCTGCTGCCTGTTTTTGACAAACCGATGATCTACTATCCGCTGTCAACGCTCATGCTTGCCGGCATCCGCGATATACTGATCATCTCCACTCCCCAGGACACGCCGCGGTTCGAGCAGCTGCTTGGTGACGGCAGTCAGTGGGGCATACATCTCAGCTACAGAGTGCAGCCGAAGCCGGAAGGTCTCGCCCAGGCCTTTCTTATCGGTGAAGAGTTCATCGGAGGAGACGATGTCGCCCTGGTTCTTGGTGACAACATCTTTTATGGACACAGTCTTCATCAGCTGCTGTTAAGCGCCAACAGACAGCCCACAGGCGCCAGTATTTTTGCCTACCGTGTTAAAGATCCGCAGCGATACGGAGTTGTGGCGTTCAATGAACAGGGGCGTGCCACCAGTATTGAAGAAAAACCTTCAACACCCAAGAGCAACTATGCCGTGACCGGACTTTACTTCTATGACAATGACGTTGTTGCCATTGCGAAACAGGTCAGACCATCGGCCCGCGGAGAGTTGGAAATTACCGATGTGAATCAGGCGTATCTCGAGCGCAACCAGTTACGGGTTGAGATCATGGGCCGGGGGTATGCCTGGCTTGATACCGGCACCCATGAGTCCATGCTGGAGGCAAGCCTCTTTATCCAGACCATTGAAAAAAGACAGGGACTCAAAGTGTCCTGTCCGGAGGAGATCGCCTATCGGCTGGGCTGGATAACCGGTGACCAGCTGGAACGACTGGCCCATCGTTTACAAAAAAACGGATACGGACAGTATCTGTTTTCCATTTTGAAAGACAGGGTGTTCTGATGAACGTGTTTCCAGCCGCGATTCCGGATGTGCTTCTCCTTGAGCCGAAGGTCTTTGGGGATCACCGCGGCTTTTTTTTCGAAAGTTTCAATGCCAGAACTTTTGCTCGGCTTACCGGACTGCAGCGGGAGTTTGTGCAGGATAATCATTCCCGATCCTCCAAAGGAGTGCTGCGGGGACTTCACTACCAGATTCAACAGCCACAGGGAAAACTCGTTCGCGTGGTGGTTGGGGAAGTGTTTGATGTCGCGGTTGATCTGCGAAGAAGTTCACCCACATTCGGCCGGTGGGTGGGAGAGTATCTCAGTGCTGAGAACAAGAAACAGCTCTGGATACCGGAAGGTTTTGCCCATGGTTTTCTGGTGCTCAGTGAGACAGCCGAATTTCTCTACAAAGCGACTGACTATTATGCACCGCAATATGAGCGGACACTGTTGTGGAATGACCCGGCAATAGGCATCCCGTGGCCTCTTCGTGGAGAACCGAATCTGGCGGCAAAGGATAAGGTCGGCAGGTTATTGTCCGAAGCCGAGGTGTTTGCTGACTGAGACGTCGGAAACCCTCTGTCTGCATAAGTCACAGCGGCTGACCAGTGCCGGTGCCTGATTTTCCGGGTGATCAAGAACGAAGAGAAGAGCGGTTTTGAACATGGAGAACCTCACTCTTCTGTTTTCAATGAACGCCGTGACCGGTATTCATGCAGACCGGGCTTTTTTTACAGGCTGTTGCCCGGATGCGGAGTATACCCTGTTTTGTAAAACAGCCATCAGGCAGCTTTTCTGGGGATCCCGGGACCGGCTGGATGCTGCATGTGAAAGGTTGAGGCTGGAAGAAACATGATAGCTGTTTCGGTTGTGAGCCACGGTCACGGTGAGATGGTTGCCAACCTGGTTGTCTCGCTGCTGTCTTTCCCTGAGGTGTGCCGAATACTGGTAACGCTCAACAGGCCGGAGTCGTTGCAGCTCCCGGGAGATGAACGAATTTCGGTTATTCATAATGCGCTGCCAAAGGGGTTCGGTGCAAATCACAATACTGCTTTCTCTTTCTGTAATGAGCCGTTTTTTTGCGTCGTCAATCCGGATATCGAGCTGCGAGCCAATCCTTTCCCCGCCTTGCTGGAGGCATCGGCAAAAGCAGCGTCTGCCGTTACAGCGCCAATGGTTCTTTCGCCTCAAGGGACTGTTGAGGACAGTTTTCGGCGTTTTCCGAATCTGCGCCGGCTGATTGTCAGGCTGTTCGGACAGGCTGACCGCAGTTATGCCTCTATCCCGATCGACCGGGGTATCTTTTTTCCGGAATGGGTTGCCGGTATGTTCATGCTGTTTTCCAGTGAGGATTTTGCCGCTCTGAACGGGTTTGATGAAAAATTCTTCCTGTACTATGAAGACGTTGATATCTGTGTGCGTGCCTGGAAATCCGGGAGGAAGGTGGCTTTCTGTCCGGAAGCTTCTGTTGTGCATGATGCCCGGCGCAGCAGTCATCGCGATATGCGTTTTCTGCGCTGGCACCTCGCAAGTATGATGCGATATTTTTATAAGCACTGGGCCCGCTTGCCTGAGGTACTGGCCCGAACAGACTGGTGAGAAGTGTACTATCCGGATTCAGGGACGGCCGCACTTCCCATGATCCGCCGAATGAAACAGGAATAGTGCCAAATTCGGGCTATGACATCCGTCACATTCCCGCATCCGAAAAAAGATACACCGGCCTTTTTATGAGGTTCACTCATGCAGCTCGTCACAGGTGGAACCGGCTTCATCGGCAGCCGTCTGCTCAAAGCCCTGGATCAAAACAATGTATCAGAAGTGGTGGTACTCAGCCGGCGGCCGGTCAGTGCAAGGAAAACCAGACAGGCCGCCCTTGATGACAGGGCTGCACTGCGGTCAGCCTGTCATGGTGTGAAGGTGCTTTTTCACTGTGCCGGTCACGCTCATGCCTTCACCTCTCTGTCCGATGCAGAGGCCGAACAGCACTGGCGGGTTAATTTTGAGGGCACCCGGAACCTTGTCGAAGCCGCAGGACAGGCCGGCGTACAGCGGTTTGTTTTTCTTTCCAGTGTCAAGGCTATGGCCGATCCCGGTGAGGAGTGTGCAGATGAAGATTTCCCGGGTCAACCGAATACCGCCTACGGGCGGTCTAAAAGAGCGGCAGAAGAGGCGGTGTTGAACGCGGGCCGGCAGTACGGTATGCATGTGGTGAATTTACGCCTTGTCATGGTGTATGGCCGCGGCGGCCGGGGCAATCTCGAACGCATGGGCAGACTGGTGCAACAGGGATGGTTTCCGCCTTTGCCGGAAACCGGCAACCATCGTTCAATGGTCCATGTCGATGATGTGATTGCTGCCATGGAACGGGTGGCCGGTGACTGCCGGGCTGATGGCCGGACATATATTGTTGCCGGACCGGATGCCCCTTCCGGCCGGCAGTTGTACGATGAGATGCGTGAGGTGCTGGGGCTGTCACCTCGCTCCTGGTCGGTTCCTGAACGTGTTTTACGCGGAGCAGCCTGGTGTGGCGACCGGATTGAAGACCTGTCGCAACGGCGTATGCTCTTGAACAGTGAAGTGCTGGATCGTTTACTTGGCTCGGCATGGTATTTAGGGGATCGAATCACACGGGAGCTGGGCTGGCGGCCAGGGGTATTGCTCCATGACGGGCTTCGGGAGATGTTTGGATGTTAAAGCGTATATTTGATCTTATCCTCGCAACGATTGCCCTGGCTGTTCTTGCACTTCCATTATTTATGATAGGTCTGCTCGTCCGGTTGACTTCTCCGGGGCCGGCACTTTACTGGTCGGATCGGGTGGGCAGGAACAACAGCATTTTTAAAATGCCCAAGTTCCGGAGTATGCGTATGGATACTCCGGCCGTTGCAACCCATCTTCTGGACGATCCAGAACAGTACCTGACTCCGATCGGCTCTTTTCTGCGCTCCACCAGTCTGGATGAGTTGCCCCAACTGTGGAGTATCCTCAAGGGGGACATGAGTTTTGTCGGCCCGCGACCCGCGCTCTTTAACCAGGATGATCTGATTGCCCTGCGGACAGAGCAGGGGGTGCATATGCTGATACCGGGCGTAACCGGCTGGGCACAGGTCAACGGTCGCGATGAGCTGCCGATTCCGGAAAAGGTCAGACTGGATAGAGAATACCTTGAACGGAGGTCGTTCCGGTTTGATCTTTTCGTCCTCTGGCTGACGCTGATCCGGGTCAGCCGCCGTGACGGGGTGGCTCACTGACCCGGATCTCTTTCTTTTTTGTGTTCCCTGCAGCGGATTCCGCCCTCTCAGCGTGTGCACCAGGTGTAGGCATTCTGGAACATGCGCAACCAGGGACTGGCCGGCAGATCTTTCATTTTTTCAGGCAGCCAGTGACACTGCCAGGTAAGAAAAGTACGTTCGGGATGCGGCATCAGGGCGAGATGCCGGCCGTCCGGTGAACAGACAGCGGTGAGACCGCCGGGGGAGCCGTTAGGATTGAAGGGATACTGTTCCGTAGGCTGACCGTCGTCATCGACAAAGACCATGGCCGCCATCTGCTCGTTCCACACCCGCCGGCGAATGGATTCATCCGGAAAATGGAGGTACCCTTCACCGTGATCAACACTGATGCCAAAGATGAGATCCTCCATGCCTGCCAGCATGATCGACCGGCTCGGCAACACCTTGACCGTGCTCCATCTTGATTCAAAACGGCCGCTCCGGTTGCGGATGAACCGGGGCTGCCGGTCCGCCTCAATTCCCTGCCAGGGGACCCAGCCCAGGAGGCCGAAGAGCTGACACCCGTTACAGACTCCTAGGGTGAAGGTATCCGGCCGGTTATAAAAGTCCTGAAAGATGGACTGCAGCTCTTCGTTGAAACGGATGGTCGCAGCCCATCCTTTGGCGCTCTCAGGTACATCGGCAAAGGAAAAACCGCCCACGGCCGCCATGCCCCGGAACTCGGTCAGTCTGACACGACCGGTCAGAAGATCGGTCATGGTGACATCCCACGGTTCGAATCCTGCACTGTAAAAGGCGGAGCTCATCTCCCGGTCAGAGTTGGATCCCTCTTCACGGAGAATGGCCACCTTCGGTTTGTTCGTATTCCGGAGGATTTCCGGAGCAGTGATTTCCGGTGTGAAGCTGAGATGGTAGGAGGGCCCTTTACGGGCAAAGATGTGTGCTTTCTCTTCTTCTGCACTGGCGGGATCCATCTGTAATCGTTCCAGCTGATAGCTCGTTTCCTCCCACCACTGACGCAGCAGTGCCATAGAATCGTCCAGGACCAGCTGGCCGTTATACTGAATGCTGATTGCCTGTTTGGCTGTACTCGTACCGAGTGCGGTGCAGGGTATCTGTACCTGTTTGAACCGTTGCTTGACTTCGGAGAGATGCTCCCAGCGACACTCGATGACCAGACCGAGTTCCTCGTTGAACAGGGTTTCCAGGGCCGAGGCGGTTCCATTGAGTGCCAGATTGAGGCCACAGTTGCCGCTGAACGCCATTTCCAGGACAGTGGTGATCAAACCGCCGTCACTCCGGTCATGACCGGAGAGAATGAGATGCCGATCAATCAGATACTGAACAGCGCCAAAGGCCTTTTTAATGAGGGCCGGATCGCCCATGTCAGGAACCGCATCACCGATCTCGCCACAGGTCTGTGCCAGAGCACTGCCGCCCAGCCGGTGGTTATCGCCTGACAAGTCGACAAACAGAAGGACTGATCCGGGTTCCTTGATGTCCGGAGTCACCTTCTTGCGGATGTCGGGCATGGCGGCATAGAGGGAAATAACAAGCTGTCTCGGAGACTTGACAACCTCATTGCCGACCTTGGTCGCCATGGACAGACTGTCCTTACCGCCGTCCACGGCGATGCCGACCTCAATCATTGCAGCGGCCATGGCCTCGGCGGCATCACGCAGAGCAGCCCCTTCTCCGGCCAGTTTGGGCGCCCACATCCAGTTGGCCGAACACTTGACCTCCTCCAGACTTCTGATTCGTGCCCAGACCAGATTCGTCAACGCCTCTCCTACGGCCATACGGGCTCCTGACGCCGGATCAATGAGCATTTTGATCGGCTGTTCGCCGATCGCCGTGGCAATACCGGTATGGCTGAAGTGACTCTGAGCAGTCACCGCCACATCCGCGACCGTCAGCTGTAAAGGACCGCAGCACTGTTGCTGGGCAATAAGTCCGGTTACCGCCCGGTCAACCTTGTTCGTGAGGAATCGTTTGGATCCGACTGATATGAGTCGCAGCACTCTATGGAGGGCTGTCCGTACATCCATGTCCTTTGGCGGGGCAAAGGGGGTGAGCGTTGAGGCCGTGCGTGTGTCGACAAAGGTCTTTTGGGGCATATTGCCCAGCAGTGCCGGAATTTCAATATCCACCGGTGTGCTGTTGTTTTGTCTGTCATGGACAACAAAACGTAGATCACCGGTAACTTCGCCCAGAATTTCGCAGGGCACCTTTTCCCGTTCGCAGATTGCCTGAAAACGTTCAATGTTTTCCGGACTGATCAGCAGACCGACCCGTTCCTGATACTCCGCAACATAAATTTCCAGAACCGACATGGTCGGATCACCCACGTTGATGTTACGGATCTCCACCCGTCCGCCGGCATGTTCGACAAGTTCCTTGAGCACGTTGGCGGGACCGCCGGCACCCTGGTCATGGATGACATCAATTAATGTCTGATCACCCATCTCGTTGCAGGCACGGATCATGCGGTTCAGTTTCTGTTCCATTTTAGCATCGCCACGCTGGACCGCATCAAAGTCGAGGGAGGACTCATTTTCACCCTGTATCATTGATGAAGCTGCGCCGCCGCCGAATCCGACCCGGTAGGCAGGGCCGCCTATCTGAACGATGAGCATACCTTTGACAGCCTGTTTCTTCTCCGTGTGGCGATCGTCGATCTGGCCGATGCCTCCGGTGAACATGACCGGTTTGAGAAAACCCCAGCGGTTGCCGCCCTCCAGCTGCAGATCAAAGCTCCGGGTAAATCCCTGTACAAGAGGTTCGCCGAACTTGTTGCCGTAATCAGAGGCACCGTTGCTCGCTTCAATGATTATTTCCAGAGCTGAGGCCAGGGTGCTTGGGCAGGTGTATTCATTTTCCCATTCGAGCTTATAGTCCGGAATGTGAAGGTTGGCCACACAGTACCCGGCCGTACCGATCCCAACCAGAGCTCCACGTCCTGTGCACTGGACATCACGGATTCTTCCCCCGGTTCCGGTTTCGCCACCGGGGAAGGGTGCGACACCGGTTGGAAAATTGTGAGTTTCTGCGGTGAGCAGCGGATGGTAGCAGACCGAGGCTTCAATAAGTGGCGACGGCTCTCCCGGCCGCTCCGGCAGGAGCGTTGTGAGGGTAAACCCCTCAATGACACTGGAGTTGTCCTTGAAGGCCACCCTGCTTCCTTTCGGATTGGCGGCCAGAGTGCCGGCAACGACCTGAAAGAGTGTTTTGTCACAGGTCTTGCCGTCAATGATCTGTTTGCCGCGGAAAAACCCGTGGCGGGAATGTTCCGAATTCGCGTTGTTGAGGTCCATGATCTCAACAATGGTCGGGTTGCGGCCGCAGTGATGAACAAAGTAGTTGTAATAGAGTTCCCTGTCCCACTCGTCCATGGAGATGCCTGGAATGTCAAGCAGACCATCGGGTCCTTTGCTCTTCAGGTCAACCTCATAGACCGGCTCGGGGATGGTACCGGTTTCGAAGCTGGTCAGCGGCGCAGGATAGAGGCACTCGGTCATACGGTCATGGTTTCTGGCGATAAAAGCCTCAATGGTTTCATCGTCTGGAACCAGATAGCGACGGGAACGCTCCACACGGGTGATTGCTTTCAGACCGGTGGCATGACAGATCGAGACCATATTGGACGACCAGGCAGTGGCGAAGTTCAGCCGGGGACCGATTTCGATCACCCGGGTTCCTCTTAACTGCGGTTCAAAGGTAACTGTGTCGGGCAGAAAACCATCGGCCAGGATAAGCCGCAGTCGTTCGATCTCCTGTTTCTCAAGCGGACGATGGGATTCGATGTAGAAGCAATAGGCGAAGTCCGGATTGAACTGACGATGAAGTTGGGTGACAAGAGCAACCATTATGTGTTCCTTTGGGGTGAAAAGAATGGTGATCGGGTT
>JAAYDD010000034.1 GCA_012729435.1 Desulfobulbus sp. | reverse complement strand
GGTTTGCCAAGGCTCTGCCTTGATCCCCGGTGTGTAAAACTCGCGGAATAAACGAGTTTGGTCACAACGGAGGACATACTCATTGAGCTTCTCATTGCCGTTGTCTCCTCTTCGGCCTGCCAGAAGTCTCATACGCTGTTGCCAATAAATTCACGCTCTCATGTGGCTGAAGCTTTTGTCACCCATATGTACGGGTATGAGAAGCTGGTTCCTCCGGACGGGCCTTCAGCCATATCAGCTTTGCGAGAATATTGAGGGGTTCGGGATGGCAGGTACGGCAAAGATAAAAAATACTGCGTATGACAAGAAAGATGAACTTGCTGTAATCCGGAAACGTGGGAAGAGCTGCTATAACGCAGGTGGGCAATATTTTTATTCCTGGAGAAGAGAACAGCCTTTGCTTTGTGTCAAATCGTACGAAGGGTTTGGTAAAACTGTATTCCCTGATTCAGTAAACGGTACTGAGCCGGATTGTGATGTTATCTGATGTGCATACCTGCCGGATATAAAACGTACGGTAAAGAAAACTGTCGGCTCACATCGTTGTAATGTGTAAGAAATTCAAGTGATACAAGTGGAAAACACGAAATCTGTTTTTCAAACTGTTCGCAGGCGGCTGACCTGACAACTTTACGTTCAACCTGTCTGCACCGGTTCTCGAGTCATCAGATCTTTCAATTGATCAAGGGAGATTCCCGGGAACGGATTCTTCATTTTTCGTAAAATCCTGACAGTACTTTCGTCAGGGGTGTTTCCCGGACGGCACTTAGAACCTCCCCTGCATGTACCTGTGCATGGATTCTGCTGCGTCCAGTCCCTGGCACACTGCCTTGGCAACTGTCTGCGGGCCGAGTACGGTGTCTCCACCGGCAAAAATCCACTCCACATTGGTCTGCAATGTTACCGGGTCTACAACATAGGTTCCTCGAGAGGTCGTTTCCACAGGTACTGTTTCATCGTGTACCGGGATGACTTTTTGTCCGACTGCAGCGATTAAAACTTCTGCTTCGAGTACAAATTCAGACCCCGGCACAGGTACTGGCTGGCGCCGGCCGGATTGATCAGGCTCACCCGGTTGCATACGAATGAACTCAACAGCCGTTAATTGGTTGTTATCACTGATAATGCGTGTCGGTGCCGCGTGAAAAAGGAGGGTGACACCTTCTTCCTCAACATGTTTGATCTCAACGAGAGATGCCGGCATTTCCTCACGGCTGCGACGGTAGACAATGGTCACCTCTTTCCAGCCGGATCGTAAGGCGACCCTTGCCACATCAATGGCAACGTTGCCTCCGCCGATCACCACAACCTTATCACCCAGAGCGATTTCCCGGCCGGTGAGTATCTGGCCGAGGTAATCGACTCCGGACATTACCCCCTGCGTTTCAAGTTCACCTTCGAGGCCGAGCCGGCGGCTTTCGTAAGCTCCGATACCAAGAAAAATAGCGGCATAGCCCTGATCATGCAGTTCAGACAGGGTGATGTCACGACCAACGGTGATGCCGGTTTTAATGTTGACACCACACTGCTGGAGAGCATAGAGCTCCGCGCCGATGATATTACGCGGCAGACGATAATTGGGAATACCCACACTGAGCATCCCTCCGAAAACCGGTAGTGATTCGTAAATGGTGCAGCTGTATCCTTTTTGTGAGAGGGAATAGGCAACTGTGATACCGGCAGGACCGGAACCTATGATCGCAGCCTTGATGCCGTTGCTCGGGGCACAGCGGGGCGTAAGGTTTTTGCCGTTGATGATCATCCAGTCGGCCAGGAAGCGTTCAAGCAGACCGATGGCAACCGGTTCATCTTTTTTGGCGCGGATACAGGCGCCTTCACATTGAAATTCCTGAGGGCAGACCCGCCCGCAGATCGACGGCATGGAGCTGGTCTCTCTGATTACCCAGTAGGCCTCTTCAAATTTGCGTTGACGGAGTAAATCGATAAAGCGTGGGATGTCATTGCCTATGGGGCAGCCAAAAACACAAAGTGGTTTGCGACACTGCAGACAACGGTGAGCTTCGAGAACTGCGGTTGGCTCATCAAATCCTTTGGAGACCTCGTCAAAGTTGTTTAACCGTTCTTCCGGATCAAGTTCCCGTGGTTTTTGTCGGGGAATGGCGAGTTGTTCTCTGATATTCATAGCATGTGGCCTTCCTGTTGTGCGTGGCTGACGAAGGGTTCGAGAGCCGGGGCGGATTGATACCTGTACCGCTCAGATGCGATGACGAAGACTTTTTTAACATACCAAATTCTGATGTTTTTTTCCTTATGTTTTATGTAAAGCCCAGTTCCGGACAACTGTTGTCTCATGTTTGCACACTGCAATGATTTTAAGCTTGCAACTCGTGTGAAAACAGTGGCATATAGAGATTAACTATGCACATCTCGCACAAAACAGACAGCTTGTCCTCCGCTCCTGCTGTGGTCATTTTTGGCTGCGGCAATGTTTTACTTGGAGACGACGGTTTCGGACCGGCTGTGATCACACGTTTATTGGAAAATAACCTGCCGTCATCGGTGTTGGCCGTGGATGTCGGCACCGGTATCCGCGAATACCTTCTCGATTACCTCATGCTTCCCGAGCTCCGTCCATCCATGCTGATCGTGGTTGATGTTGACGTGGAAGGCGTCGGCTCACCCGGTGAGGTTCGGATGTGTTCTCCGAATGACCTGCCTGCCCGTAAAATTCATGATTTTTCTCTCCATCAGTTTCCCACTGTCAACCTCCTGCAGGAGTTGCAGGAGGCGACCGGTGTAACTGTCGCTGTTTTGCTGGCCCGGCCTCCCGTTCCCGTTGACGGTTTTGCTCTTGAGCTGTCGCCGGAGATACGGGCTGCTGTAGAACCGGCCTGTCAGCAGATCTGCAGACTTATAGCCCCATTTGTTCCCCGGGAGACGGCTCAGTCATGATCTATGAAGCCAAAGTCAATGATTTGGCCGAAGAATTTGGTGTTCATCGTAATACCATTCGCAACTGGATCAACTCCGGGGTGCTGCCTGCACAGCCAGGGCCTGGGCGCCGATACCTCATCCAATGGGTCGACTACAAGCGATTATGTGACAGGTACGGCAGGGAACCGCGGATTGTGCCGGATACTGATGCAACCGCAGGCGCGGACCTGTTAACCGGTTCCCGCTCCGAGACCGCAGATACCGCTCCTGTGCGTCTTGAGGGCAAAACGGACTCCTTCTATTCTTCGCCTGCTCTTGCCGACCTGTGCGTTACCTGCGGTTCCTGTGCCGGTGCCTGCCCCATTTCCGGGGTCGATGATCTGGATCCCCGCAAAATTGTTCGTATGGCTTTGCTCGGCCTGGAAACCGAACTGATTGAAAGTGACTGGCCGTGGAAGTGCTCTTTATGCGGCAAGTGCGAAGTTGTCTGTCCGATGAACATTGAGATCGTCCAGCTGATACGCCGTATCAGGGCGGGACGGGATCGCAGCAGGGTTCCGGCTGCGGTTCAGAAGGGAGTGATCACCTGTCTGGAAAAGGGAAACAATCTTGGTATTCCTAAAGAGGACTTTCTGAGGCTGATCAAAGGTCTGGGCGAAGAACTGGCACAAACATCCTGTCCTGGTTTTGTGAGCCCGATAGACGTCCGTGGAGCCCGTCTTCTGGTGACCATCAACTCCAAGATCCCCTTTGTCGAACCTGAAACACTGCGCTGGTTGTGGAAAATTCTCTATGCCGCCGGTGAGTCATGGACTATTTCCTCCGAGTACTGGGAAGGAGCCAATTGGGGTCTTCATGCCGGCGATTACAGTGCCATGCGAACTATTGTCAAGCGCATCATCGATAACATTGAACGGTTGAACTGCAAGGCACTGCTGTTGCCTGAATGCGGTCATGCCTACTATGCCACCCGGTATGCGCTTGAACGCTGGTTTCCTGAGTCACTGCAACAGTTCAAGATGTACACCCTGTTTGATTTACTCCTTGAGTATCTCAATGATGAGCGCATCCGGCTCAATCCGGAGCTGCATACGAAACTGACAACGTTTCATGATTCGTGCAATTATGGCCGCCATTCCAAAAAGACATTTGGCCAGGATTACTTTGCGGAGGCCAGAATACTGACCAAGGCCTGCTGTAAACGGTATGTTGAGATGATTCCGAACAGGGAAGATAACTACTGTTGCGGAGCTGGCGGTGGAGCGTGGGCTGACCCGTTCGGAGCGGAACGTGTGTATCACGGTCGGCTTAAGGCACGTCAAATCAGCGAGTCAGGAGCAAAAGTGGTCGTGACGGCCTGCCTGAACT
>JAAYDD010000003.1 GCA_012729435.1 Desulfobulbus sp. | reverse complement strand
CGGGCAATGGCCACCCGTTGCTGCTGTCCACCTGAAAGTTCATCTGGATAACTGTTAATTTTGTCTGAAAGACCGACCTTGGAGAGCAGCTCCCTGGTCGTCTCGGTCGCTTCCGATTTCCGCACACCGCGAACAAGACGTTGCGCCAGATTGATATTTTCGAGGACAGAAAGATGCGGAAACAGATTAAATGCCTGAAAGACCATACCAACTTCCCGGCGGATGGCAAAACGGTTTGCCTCCTGATTATCAAGTGGAATACCGTCGATAACTATTCGGCCGCTGTCTATGCTTTCCAATCCATTAAGGCATCGCAGCAGGGTTGATTTTCCTGATCCTGAAGGGCCGATCACGACCAGTACTTCACCACGTTTGACCTGAATGGAAAAATCATCCAGTGCAACCACCGGGCCGGGGAAGGTTTTCATCAGGTGCTCGGCAACGATGATCGGATCGTGTTCGGATCCTGTCATATGGTCTTTCATTCAGGCGATCCTCGGAAAGCGCCGCTCAATGGCATGGGCCAGACCGGACAGCGCAAGGGTAAGGACAAGATAGATGGCAGCGACCACAAACCAGACTTCAAAGGAAAGAAAGGTTTCTGCAACGATCATTCGTCCCTGCATGGTTAAGTCGGAAACGGCGATGGTGCTTACCAGGGCGGAATCCTTGATAAGCGACACTGCCTGCCCGGTCAGTGGCGGCAAAACCCGACGCAGCGCTTGAGGTAAAATGACATGATGAAAACTTTGCACCCGGCTCAATCCAAGACTATAACATGCTTCCCACTGTCCTCTCGCAATGGAAGTGATACCTGCACGAAAAATTTCCGAGGCATACGCTCCTTCGAAAAAACTCAGTGCCAGAATAGCTGTTGTCGTTCTCTCAAAGTTAAATAGAGGTGCTATGACAAAATAAAGAAAAAAGATCTGTACGAGCAGCGGGGTATTGCGGATTGTCTCAAGATAAAAACGGGCCGCTCCCCGGCCGACAAAAGAATTTGAAAGTCGGAGCAATGCGGTCAGCAGACCGATTATGGTGGCCCCAACTATACTGACTACGGTTATTTCCAATGTGACCAGCAACCCCTTAAGAAGCGGGCCAAGAGTGCAGACACCATCGGTGCAGGTCCACAGATAGCGGGGAATCTGCCGCCAATGCCAGCTGTAGCCGAGCCGTTCAGCACCTCGCAGTACGAACCAGATCAATCCCAGGCAGCTGACAACAAAGGCAAGCCAGTGGATAAGTCGGGTATACGGTCGACGGAAAAAAGGCACTGTTTGAGAACCTACCAGCAGATTTGAACATTCATATGAACAGTGATATTCATAGAATTAACAGAGAATGCATTCCATGAAGACAACCAATGCTGTTACCCTCAACAGATGTACACTATCTGCGCCTTGTTTATCAAGACAGGAATGGACCTGCCAATCTTTAATCGCCGTCGTACAACCGATTATCTCCTGTTGCCCTTACGCGGGTCCTCGAGTAAAGTTCTGCGATGCAATCTCCTGATCAGCACAGTCCATCTTCGCCACTTCTAGCCATCGATAACCTTTCCCTGACCTTTCATGATGTCGAGGGCAACCGTTCTCCGGTCCTGCATGATATCTCTCTGCGGATTGCAGCAGGTGAATGCCATGCCCTGGTCGGCGAATCGGGCTCGGGAAAATCGGTGACCGCCCTGTCCATTCTCCGTCTGCTTGAAGAGACAAGCAGGATCGAGCAGACCGGATCTATCCGTTTTGCCGGGCAGGAGATAACCACATTACCGAAACGTGAGATACGTTCGATCCGCGGTAACCGGATCGCCATGATTTTTCAGGAACCGATGACATCGCTCAACCCGGTGTATACCGTCGGGACACAGCTGATGGAACCGCTCCTGCTTCACCAGCCGGTCTCCAGAGAGGCTGCCTTCCAACAGGCGCTGCAGTTACTTGAACGTACCGGCATCGACAATCCGCATGAACGCATCCGCTCCTATCCCCATCAGTTATCCGGAGGCCAGCGTCAACGTGTTATCATTGCCATGGCATTGGCCTGCCGGCCGCAGTTACTGATTGCAGATGAGCCGACAACAGCACTTGATGTGACCATCCAGAATCAGATTCTTGATCTGATCATTGACATTCAGAAGGAATATGGGATGGCAGTCCTTCTCATCACCCATGATCTGCCGATGGTAAAGAAAATAGCAGACACGGTGTCAATCATGCACTGCGGCCGGATTGTTGAACAGGGTACTGTTAAAAGCATCTTCTCCACACCTGAAAAAACGTACACCAAACACCTGTTAGCCGCAGTTCCAACCGATATCCAGAAAACACGATGCGGCGGACACATACTTATTGAAATCCGCAACCTCAGCTGCAGCTTTACAATCAAAAGTCCCTGGTCCAGTCTTTTTTCCCGCAACAAACCGATACGCAAGGCCGTGGATAACGTCAGTCTTGCTCTCCGTGCCGGTACGACTCTTGGCCTGGTCGGCGAATCCGGATCCGGCAAAACGACCCTGGTCATGTGCCTGCTGGGTCTGCTTCCCTGCAGAGGTTCGGTCACCTACTTTCCGCAGCCTGAAAGGCCTCTTTTCCTCACTGAACTGTCAGGCAGACAGTTTCGCCCGTTGCGTAAAGAACTGCAGATCGTCTTCCAGGACCCCTTCTCCTCACTTTCACCGCGGATGACCATTGCTCAGATCATCGCTGAAGGATTAGTTGTGCATGGTCTTGGCGGCACCAGAAGTGAACGCCGGTCTCTGGTTGAACAGGCCCTCAGGGATGTCGAACTCGACCCTGCTCTGGCAGGACGTTTCCCCCACGAATTTTCCGGCGGACAGCGTCAGCGCATTGCCATTGCCCGTGCCATTATTCTGCGGCCTAAGCTCCTTATTCTTGATGAGCCGACCAGTGCATTGGATATGACTATTCAAAAACAGATTCTGGAGCTGTTGCGTCAACTGCAGAATCGTTTTCAGTTGACCTATATTTTCATAACCCATGATCTGCGTACCATCCGCTCTGTTGCCGATCAGCTGGCAGTCATGCGTCAGGGCCAGATTGTTGAAAGCGGACCGGCTGCCGCATTATTTGCAAACCCGAATCAACCCTATACAAAACGACTTTTTAATGCTGCATTTCATCGTTCAACCTCCTGTGGAGACACTCTGTTATGATCTACCGGGCAGTCTTTCATCTTGATCTGGATGATATCAAACCCTTTACCATAGCTCTGGCCAACATCAGTAACCTGCTGCGGGCCATTCCGGAAAAACATTATGATCTTATACTCCTCTGTAATGGTCCGGCGGTCACTTTGCTGCAAAGTGATGCCTGCGGGCCCTATCGGGAGGAGATCTGGCAGTTACAGCAGGCCAGGGTTTCATTTAAGGTCTGCCGAAACGCGTTAAATCGATTTAATGTTGATCCGGACGACCTGATTGACGGATGCGAGATTATTCCCGCCGGTATTGTTGCCTTAATTGAACTGCAGCAGGATGGATACGCCTACATCAAGCCCTAAGACGCCAACAGAAAATCCCTCCTCACCGTTGACTGCCGACTTTCTGTCAACGGTGAGCCATGGTCCGGGCGTTTACCAGATGCTTGGCAAAAAGGAGGTGCTCTATGTGGGTAAGGCCCGCGACCTTCGCAAGCGGCTCAGCCAGTATGTGCACTACACCGGGCCGTCTCATTCAAAGACTGCGGCCATGCTCTCCCATGTGGTTCGGGTGGAAACCTTCCTGACCACCACTGAAAAAGAGGCGTTGATTCTTGAAGCATCACTGATCAAGCAACACCGTCCCCGGTACAATGTCATTCTCCGTGATGATAAAAACTATCCGCTGATCAAGGTGACAACCAGTGAACCCTGGTCCAGGGTGGTGGTGACCCGCAAGCGGTTGCGGGACGGCAACCGTTACTTTGGACCTTATGCGTCCACGACAGCCATGCGTGCCACCATTCAGTTGCTCTCCCGTCTCTTTCCTTTGCGCCGGTGTGCGACCATGCGTGAACGCTCCCGTCCCTGCCTCAACTTCCAGATGAACCGCTGTCTGGCACCCTGTGCAGGGAGAGTCAGCTCCGAAGATTATCAGCACATGGTGAATAATGTGGTCATGATCCTTGAGGGAAAGGCTGACAAAGTCATAAAAGAACTCACAACCAAAATGGAGTATGCAGCCGCTGAACAGGCATTCGAACAGGCGGCATTGTATCGGGATCAGATACAACACCTCAAAAAGACCATAGAACATCAGTCAGTTGTTGCAGATCATGATCTTGACCAGGATGTCATCGGTTTTCATCGGCAAGATGCTGCAGTCGGTATTGCTGTTTTGTTCATCCGGGGCGGCATGTTAACCGGCAGTCAGACATTTTTCTTATCCGAACCGTTAGGGGATGACAGTACTGTGCTCACACAGAGTATTCTCCAATACTACAGTCACCATCGCCAACCTCCCCGTGAACTGCTACTCCCCTTTCGCCCTGAAGACCAGGAACCGATTGCTGAACGGCTGACAGAACTGCGCGAGGGGATCGTTACTTTGCACACCCCTCAGCGTGGAAAACGAATGCAACTGATGCGCATGGCCAACACCAATGCTGCCCAGATTTTTTCAGAAGAGGCAAAAAAGCAGCAGTCCTGGAACAGTCTGGCCACAGCACTGCAGACAAAGCTTCACCTGAGGAATCGTCCGGAAACCATTGAATGTCTGGATATATCCAACCTGCAGGGTAAACAGGCTGTCGGATCTTTAGTTTGTTTTGTTCAAGGAGAGAAGGCGGCCGGACAGTACCGTCATTACCGTATTCGTACTCAGGACACACCCGATGATTACGCCATGATGCGGGAGGTTCTGGAACGGCGAATACAAAAGGCTGTTGACAACAACGCTCCTCTTCCTGACCTGTTCCTGCTTGACGGGGGCAGAGGACAGCTGGGAGTCGCTGTTGATGTACTCAAACATTTTGACCTGCTTGATGAGATTGATCTGGTTGCCATTGCCGAAGAAAGAAAAGATGAAGGTGAAAAACTTTTCCGACCGGGCCGGAAAAACCCGGTTCACCTGCAGCCGCATTCACCTGTTTTACTCTATCTCATACGGATACGAGACGAAGCCCACCGGTTCGGCATCACCCATCACCGCCTACTGCGCACCAAAAACCAGCTCAACTCCCTGTTGGATGGCTTGAAAGGTGTGGGACCACAGCGCAAGAAGCTGCTGTTGCGAAACCTGGGAAGTGTACAGCGGATTATTGCAGCAGACCGACAAGCTCTGGCGACAGTTCCCGGTATCGGACCAAAGCTGGCCGACGAGATCTACCAGCAGCTTCATCCTGACGACACCGGTGGCTTCAACGGTCAGTCGTCAGCAGAGGCAGAAAGCTGAAGAGAGGGGACGGCTGCCTTTCAACGGCAGGGCAAGATCAGCTCCTCTTCTTCGGGATTCCTGAAAAACGATGTTTACAATTTCAGCGACAGGCCCATCAACTTGAT
>JAAYDD010000033.1 GCA_012729435.1 Desulfobulbus sp. | reverse complement strand
GTCTGGATAGCATACGGCAGAATTCCCGCCTGAGCTTCTTGACAGTTCCCCATCAGATAACCGAGAATCAGCCGGTCCAGTCCGAACTGCCAGCTGTGAAGGTGACCGATCTCTACACCGAGTTCTCGACGGTGTGCTTGGTCCACTCCCCAGCGGATTCCCGATCCACTCACCCAATGATGGAAGAGAGGCAGGAGGGTTGAATCCAGAGAGAAGCGGCGGAGCAGCGCTGGTGTTTCACAGAGGGCTAAAACGTCTGAGGCTGTGAAACGACCGGTAAACAGATCGAGCACATCAAGAAAGCAGCGGACCAGTGGTGATTCTTCGTTTGGTGTCCGGTCTGCTATGGACCAGGGAATGTGGAGTTTTTGATCTGTCTCACCGAATACACCGGCAATGGCGTCGGCGTAAAGCCGAATATCAGGTGCACACACCAGGATATCACCGGGGGTGAGATCCGGATATTGAACCATGAGGTCGAGTAACCGATCGTGCAGCACTTGAACTTCACGAAACGGTGAAGCGCAACAGTGAAACTGGAGCGAGCGATCATGGGGGGCAAGAAGATAGGGTGTATTTTTGTCTGATGTCCGGTCATGAAGATCCAGAATATCGTTGTGCAGTACAGCCAGCAGGTGATCCCGGCAATCTGTCTCGTACAGATCGATATCCTGGACGTACTCCAGTGAAGTCAGCTGTTGAAAAAAATCCTGACCGATTTTTCCAAGCGAGGCCAATAGAGGATGACCCTGTTCAAGGTAGATGCCGGCTGCGGAGGGAAGATGACGGCGGGCGCGCAGGCCTGCCTGCCGGCGAACAGACATGATGTCCGCCCAATACTGTCTGCAGGGGCTGAGATGGTAACAGTGCACCTCTGTCAGACGGGCGATGTGAGCAAAAATATCGAGATAGACAGGTGCCAGAGAGTTGAGCCCGAACAGATGGTAACGGGGTAAGAGATTTGCGTTCCTCTTTTCAATCGTATCCAAAAGCTGATGCAGCTGTTTGCCGAGATGTGCACGGTTCGGAGAGGTGCGGGCTGTCAGAAGCTGCCAGAGAACAGCCTGCCAGTGACCGTCTTTGCCCTGTTGCCACTGCTCCAGCATTTCCGGTCGGTATACCTGGTACTGATCAATGATATCACTGATACGGCCGGAGAGCTGATAGAGTTTTTCGCCCCTGTCATCATCTGCAAGATAGGCTGTAATCTCCCTGAATTCAGGCCGGGAGAGGAGTGACGGAAGCAAACCGGCGATCCGCCAGTGAAGGACAGGTCTGCGGAACAGATCTTCATCCGGTGTTGTACCGGAAAGATCCTGTAAAATTTTCCAGAGGAGTCGAGCAGGCAGGGGGAACGTAAGATTCGCTGCTATCCCGTTGGTAAAGGCCAGGTGTTGAGATATCCATTGGGCCATGCCCTGGTGCTGAACCACAATGACTTCCGGGATGAACGGATCGGGAGGGGAATCCCTGAGGATGCTGCGAAGTTGTACTGCTAGATTTTCCAGCCGGTTGGATTGATAAAGAAACACACGTCACTCCAAAAGCGGAAGGTAATATGATATGAACAGTAACCCGCCGGTAATGATTTTTGTTACCAGGAATTGAACCGTAATCTGCTATACTTATGTATAATGTCTTTTTATTAAAACATAGGAGTATCAGCAATCTTTTGATGCGCTGCTTTTCTCCGTATCCGGGTAGTATACCGATATCTTGATAAAAAACACAATCCACCATGTACTCTTATCTATAGTGTGATGAAAAACCGGTTTGATTATCAGCTTGTTGTTCTCGGATTTTTGGCCACACTCATCCTGGCAGGGCTCTTTTATCTTCCCTATCTCTCAGTGCACACTAAGACCGTGGACGCCTTTCGTCTTCAACAAACACTATTGGCACAACAGGCGGAAGTCGGGCTGCAGGAGTATCTTGCCACATACGATACAGCGCTGACTTACCTCGTGCAGCAAGCCGGTATTCAGGAACTCGATGAAAGCGGTAAGAGCTTGCTGCGGGATTTTTTATCCATGCGCGGTGCGGATGTCTTAGCCATTGAGCGGACGGATGCGGCAGGCACTCGATTGTTTACTGTTCCTGAAACAACCGGCGACGACCAGAGCGGTGTCGCTGCCAACTGTCAGACTGTGCACGAACAGAATCATTCCAGAGTGAGTGATCTGTATCGTCTGGGCAATGGGGATGATCAGATATTTTTCTCTGCGGCAGTCCGGCAGGAAGGAGAATTTTACGGTTGTCTCTCCTTTTCTTTACCGATTACCCGGGTCGCACAACGGATTTTCGATCAAATTTCCTTTCCCCACGAGAAGAACGTCCTGCTGATCAATCAGAGCGGCGTTATTCTCGCCGCCCCGGTCTCCTCTCTCATCGGCAACAACATTCAGCATGTCTACGCCGGTGGTGAAGACAACGTGAAGATTCTGCGTGCCGCATTGGAAAGCAGCGAGCAGAAGTTGATCACTCTATCTGAAAATCGTCTGACACAAGACCTGCAAAATCCTGGCAGGGTGTATGGTTTGGTTTATCCGTTGGAGCTTGCCGCTGATACCAGGTGGTCACTTGTTTTGCTGACGCCGGAACACGTCGTCCTCGGATCCATGGCTGAATTTCGTTCTCAGTGGTTGGTGGTCACAGCCGTGGCCGTGACCATTGTTGCGCTGCTGAGTTTTATATTAAGCCGTATTGTTGTGCATAAAAAAGAAGAATCCCAACAGCGGGCCGCCCAAAAGCAGCTGGCGATGTTACTTGATCTTGCTCCAATGGGCGTTTTTGTCCTTGATGCGAAGGCAACGGTTCTCTATGCCAATCAGGAGGCGCTACGGATACTTGAGGTAAATGGTGAAGAGGTCGTCGGGCACAGGTTCCTCAGTTTTTTCCACCAGGGAACCTGCCATGACCTCGCAGAGCAGTTTGAAATCGGAGCAGCAGTTCAGTCCCGCTATCAGTGCGGACCGATCCCGCTCCGCACGTTTTCCGGTTCAAATAGAGAGGTTGTTATTCATGCCACGCTCTATCAGGCAGATCCGCACCCGCAATGGATATTTATTGTTCGCGATGTGACGGATGACCGGATCAGAGCCGCGCAGCAGCAGCGGCTTACCGCCGCCATTGACCAGGTGAAGGAAGCGGTTTTGATTGCTGATCGCCAGGGTGTTATTGATTATGCCAATGCCGCTTTGGTCGAGATGACCGGCTACAGTATGGAAGAATGCCGTGGACAGTCAATCCGGATGTTGTGGGCAAAAGAACAGGATCCGTCATTTGATTTGAAAATTGAAAATGTTGTTGATGGCGACGAGGTCTGGCGAGGACGCATTATTAATCAACGTAAAGACGGGACCCGTTTTATTGCTGCTGCGACCATTTCCCCGATGCGCAGTACGAACGGTACGGTGGCTCATTTTGTTCTCGTACAGCGTGATGTTACGCAAGAACTGGAACTGGACAGTCGCCTGCGGCAAACACAGAAGATGGAAGCCATAGGCACACTGGCAGGAGGGATAGCCCATGATTTCAACAATATCCTCGGAGGGATCATCGGGTTTACGGACCTCGCATTACTCCAATCAACCCCGGGTACTGAAGTGCATACCAACCTGTTGCACATACGTCAGGGAGGGAAACGGGCCGCTGATCTTGTACAGCAGATTCTGACGTTCAGCCGTCAATCCGTCATTGAGAAGGTACCGGTTCCTGTCGCACCTCTTATCAAAGAGAGTTTGAGACTGCTTCGTGCAAGTTTACCGACAACCATTGATATCGTGCAGGATATTCCGGCCCCCGAAGCAAAGATGATGGTGATGGCTGCTCCAGTGCAGATTCAACAGATCGTTATGAATCTGTGCACTAATGCATTTTACGCCATGCGGGAAACCGGTGGCAGTCTTGTTATCCGACTTAGATCGTCGACGGCAAGGATATCAGATCAGAACATCGAAAGCAACGGCAGGGGACAGGCAGTTTTGGTGGTGGAAGATACAGGACAAGGGATTGGCGAGGAGATATTGTCCCGTATTTTCACACCTTTTTTTACCACTAAACAGCCGGGTGAAGGAACCGGAATGGGATTGAGCGTTGTTCATGGTATTGTCCAGGAGCTGGGCGGTCATATAGATGTACAATCAAAGAAAGGTGAGGGGACTGTTTTTACGGTTTATCTGCCGCTGGTGGGTCAGTCCGGCAGTAATGGCTCGGCAAACAGCCCCGGGCTTCTGTCAACCGGAACTGAGCATATCCTTGTTGTTGACGATGAAAAAGAGATTCGTGAGACGTACAAGATGATGCTGTCACATCTTGGCTACACCGTCACAACGACCGGTGATCCGCAGGAGGTTGTTTTTTTGATGGAGCATGCTCAAGAACCGATTGATCTTGTGCTCACCGATCAAACGATGCCGAGAATGACCGGTATTGACCTTACCCGGAATCTGCGTCGTAACCATTTCTCTGTACCGGTGATTCTTTGCACCGGTTATTCCGATCGGCTTAATTATGATATCGCACTTGAAGCCGGGGCCAGTGACCTGTTGATGAAACCCATGGATCTGCAAGGTTTGAGCGTGGCCGTACGTGCCGCACTTGATCGGATTCGCGGCGGCTGAGTTTAATTTATCATCTGCGTAAAAAATTGCAGTGAGTTCGAATGAGGTGTCCTGCAGGGCGGGCAGATCGGTCTAATTTGTTGAATCATCAATCTTTTTAGAAGTATGTGACGGGTTGAAAGACGCGTGCCGCCTATTATCTTCTGAACATCTGCTTCAGGTGGAACCAAAAAATATTTTACATATAACAATTTGAAATTACATGATCTTTTTTTGCTAAATCTTCTTTAGAAGCGCCGAAACCTTGACAACAGCAGGTGTATACATTTTAATACCGTGAATTTTCATCTACAGCCGCTCGGTGTGGTTGATCGTTGATTTGTATATCAAACAGATCCTCTTCCATACAAAAAGATTCATGATTACAGAAAATACTACACAACCGATACTATCCCGGCGTTCATTTCTTTTGACCACGACCCAGCTGGTTCTGGGGCTTGGATTGGTGTCTGCTCCAACCATCGCTTGTGCCAAGGCGATGAAAAAGCGCTCTCTTTCTTTTGTGCATACCCGGACGCAGCAGGAATTGACGTTGGTCTATGCTTCCGGATCGTCATACGATCGTCGGGCTCTTACTAAAATCAATCGATTTCTCCGCGATTATAATACGGGTCAGGTACATGCCATTGATCCGAGATTATTGGATATCCTATGGGCCGTGAAAGGAGAGATGGGTAACAGGGGTGTTTATGAGATTGTCTCCGGATTTCGTTCGCCAAAGACGAACCGGTTGTTGCGAAAAGCTCATTCCGGAGTTGCAAGCAACAGTCTGCATATGAAAGGCAAGGCGGTCGATATCCGATTCTCCGGTGCGAGCCTTGCTCAGGTTCGGCAGTGTGCCCTGGAAATGCAATGCGGTGGTGTTGGCTATTATCCTCGAGACGGTTTTGTCCATTTGGATTCCGGCCAGTTCAGAACATGGTGAGTTGCAGTACCATCATAGAACAGTAACTTTTACGAGTTGTTTTCACATCCAGAGGCTGTTGTTTAGAGTTGAGCAACAGCCTTATCTGTTCGTCTTCACACTGCCCAGACTTCTGGCCAGTGTGAAGACTTCAATCCGTTCAGCTCCCGCTTTCCGCAGAAGCCTGCTGCATGCATTGACGGTGCTGCCCGTTGTATAAACATCGTCGATGAGGAGTACACGTGCGCCTGCCACCTGATCCGGTCTGCTCAGGGAAAAGACGTCGCAAACATTTTTTCGTCGTTTTGAACCGCTGAGAGCTGCCTGTGGTGTTGTCAGGCGATGCCGCGTAAGAACATCGAGTACAATTTTTTTCCGCCATTGCAAAAAACAGCCGGACGAGATGAGCTGAGCCTGGTTGAAACCACGCTGCCGTAACCTCTTCTTGTGTAAAGGAACAGGAAGAATGATATCCGGCGTTGTAAAGATGTCGAAGAGAGGTGATTGATCAAAGAGGGCTCGAAAAGTGGTGATCCCTGTTAACCGGCCGTTAAATTTGAGGGCAAGTATTAAATCGGAAAGCGGGGGACAATAGAGGCAGAGTGATCTCGCCAGATCAAAGAAGTGCCGACCACTCAGACACTCACCGCAAAGATGATCTGCTCCGCCGGGAAAGGGGGTTCCGCATAGCAAGCAAAGCGGTGAGTGGATAAAAATGAGCTTGTTGAAGCACTCAAGACACAGAAGAGGTGGGCGTGAGGATGCCAGCCTCTGCTGACATCCCAGGCAAAGAGGAGGGAAGAGAAGGTCATTGAGTGCACCAAAGATCGTCTTCGCAGCCCCATGCACGGAGGCACCTGTTTTTACATGTTGTCGATGATGGCATTACCGAAACCGGAACAGGATACCTCCGTCGCACCGGTCATGAGCCGGGCTAAGTCATAGGTGACAATTTTACTGGAGATGGTTGTCTCCAAAGCCGAGGTCACACGCTCAGCGGCCTCTTGCCAACCGATGTACTCAAGCAGCATGACTCCGGAGAGCAGAACTGATCCGGGGTTCACTTTATCAAGGCCGGCGTATTTAGGGGCAGTTCCATGGGTGGCTTCAAATACTGCAACGCCGTCGCCGATATTGGCTCCCGGAGCAATGCCCAGCCCGCCTACCTGGGCAGCGAGGGCATCGGACATATAATCACCGTTCAGGTTCGGCATGGCCAGCACTGAGTATTCATCGGGCCGTAGCAGGATCTGCTGAAACATGGCGTCGGCGATTCGGTCTTTAATGACAATTTTCCCTGCCGGTGTATAGCCGTTGAACTGCTCCCACAGAACTTTCTCAGTGATGGTGCTGTCACCAAATTCCTCGGCGGCCAGTTCGTAACCCCAGTTGCAGAAGGCTCCTTCAGTAAACTTCATAATGTTGCCTTTATGAACGAGAGTGACCGAATCGCACCTGTGGTCCAGAGCGTACTGAATAGCTTTTCGTACGAGTCGCTTGGTTCCGAATTCAGAAATGGGTTTGATGCCGATTCCTGAATTGTCCCGGATGAGAGCACCCATCTCATTGCGTAAAAATTCTATGACCCTGTTAGCTTCCTCGGTACCTGCCTGCCATTCAACTCCAGCGTAGACATCTTCCGTGTTTTCCCGGAAGATGACCATGTTGACCCGCTCCGGCTCTTTGACCGGAGAGACGACTCCTCGATAATATCGAACCGGCCGGACACAGGCGTAAAGATCGAGCACCTGACGCAGGGTGACATTCAAACTGCGGATACCTTTTCCTATCGGCGTGGTTAAGGGACCTTTGATACTGACGACATATTTTTTCAGGGCGTCAATGGTTTCCTGAGGCAGCCACTCACCGGTCTGTTGAAATGCCTTTTCACCCGCCAGAACCTCCAGCCATTCGATGGTACGTGAACCCCGGTAGCTTTTGCTTATGGCGGCATCCAGCACTTTTCGTACCGTTTTCCATATGTCAGGACCGGTTCCATCACCCTCAATATACGGGATGACAGGATGATCCGGTATGATCAGTGATCCATTTGGTTGGATTGTGATGTGATCTGCAGTCACAGTATGCTCCTTGTAAAGTGACAAAACGCTGTCCGTTTGAAGAAATCGGTCTCGGCTAAGGATATGAAGGGACCATGAAATATATATTCGATCCGATGTCTTCCGTCAATCAGGGTGTCGCTGGTTTTGAGGTGATACCGAAAGGTGATTCAGCAGAACTAGTTGAAGTTCTGATATCTGCCTGCTAAGTAGAGTGTCGAGTGATTTTTGCTGGTCGCCTGCCGGGTCCGCCGGTGCCGTGCAATGAAGAAAAGACTGTAAGACCGGTGTTTAAATCGGGTTGCCGGAAACACTGGAACAGAAATGATGTTAGTTTTCATCGTGATAAATTCTTTTGAGAAAGAAAGGTAAGATATGTCACTCATACAGTTTGTTCGGGGCATTGTTGTACTGATTCTTGCTCCGTTTTTAACCCTTGCTGTGTCATTGATCTCACTGCTTGATGTGTACTGGGGACGTAAGTCAGAAATCAAAGCCCAGGTGTTTCCGCGCTGGTGGGGCCGGGCTCTCTGTTCACTTGCCGGTGTGCGTGTCAAGGTGGAGGGGATGGAGAACATCGATCCGGAACAGACGTATATTTTTGCGGGTAATCACAGCAGTCAGTTTGATATATTTTCGTTTCAGGGATACTTTCCCCATGATTTCCGCTGGATTGCGAAAAAAGAGCTGTTCCGGATTCCGATTTTCGGACAAGCAATGCGCAGAGCCGGCTATATCCCTATAGATCGTTCACATGGCCGGCAGGCTTTGAGGAGTCTTGAACAGGCAGCAGCCAGGATCGCCGGAGGAAGTTCAGTGCTTATTTTTCCCGAGGGAACCCGTAGTACCGACGGTCGGCTTCAGGAGTTTAAAACCGGGGCAGTGCTTCTGGCTATCAAAGCCCGTGTACCGGTGGTGCCATTGGGATTTAACGGCTCTTATGAGGTGCTCCCCAAGGGGCGGCTGCTCCCCCGTTGCGGAGAAATTATCATTCGGATCGGAAGACCTGTTGCCACCACACATTACCAAACCAGCGATAAGCAGATTTTGGCACTGGAATTACGCGATGCAGTGTCCCGTCAGCTTGATGAGCAGTATCTGGGCTCTGATACAGGACTTCCTGACGACACGATACATCGATAAAGTCCAAAGGATACCTGGGAAATTTCTACTCATCTCTTTGGAGGGAAAGCAATAGAATTTCTTGCAAAATCAACGAAACCTGTCATAATGCGCTGGATTTTGATACGTGTTTTTGTGACAAAAAAAGCTGCTCATTCAATCTTTTGATCAGTGTACCTGCGAGTTCCGCACGTACTGCTGATCAATGAACTAGAATCGAATAGGAATCTCCATGTCGCCGATATCACAACCTCGCCGCCCCCTGTATTTCCTAGCGCTGCCTCTGCTCTTTGTCATGCTGGTCGTTTGCATGTCACCGATGTCGGTTCAGGCGGCGGAACGCAACACTCTTTTTCTGCCCTTCAAGATTAATGCACCGGATAGCGGAGCGATTGTCGGGCCGGCGGACAGATCTTTAGAACGTGAAGCGGCTGCCAGAGGCATGAAGATGATACCGCGAAGTCAGGCTGAGAAACTGGTTGATTATCAAGGCGCCTGGCCGCCATCCGCCGCTGCCTTGAACAAGGTGGCAGACACCGCCGGCGCAGATTATGTCGTTGTCGGCAGTCTTAATAAACTGGGCAACCGCATAAGCGTTGACTGCGTGATTGTCGATGTGCTTGCGCCCAAGGCCCCGTACTCTGCATTCCGTGAGGCGGATTCGTTTGAGGACCTGGACAGGGTGACCGGTGAAATCGTCAATGCGATGTTGGCCTATTCCAACCGGAGTGCTGCGATTGCAAGCGTTGTCCCTGAAGGAAATGAACGGATTGATTCCGGGGCTATTTTACAGAAGATATCGACAAAGCCGGGCGATCTGTACGATCCTGTGACGCTGAGACAGGATATTAAGGCTGTATTTGGTATGGGGTATTTTGAAAATGTAGAAGTCGATGCTCAAGACACTGAAGCCGGCAAACATATTATTTTCAGAGTCCAGGAAAAACCGCTGATCGGCAAGGTGGTTATCAACGGTACCGACGCAATTACTGAGGAAGACGTGCAGGAGGCTGCCAACATCAGC